>NZ_BAAAZP010000049.1:262304-282689 GCF_039536965.1 Nonomuraea antimicrobica
CCCACGGGTACCCCGACGGTCACCCCCACGGTCACCCCGACGAGGACCGTGACACCCACCCCCACGCTCACGCGTACGGTGACGCCCACCGTCAGCCCGACGACGACGCGCACCCCGACGCGCACCCCGACGCCCACGAGGACGCCCACGGTCACGCCCACGCCAACGGTCACGGTCACGCCCACGAGAACCGTGACGCCCACCCCGACCTTCACGAGGACGCGCACCCCCACGCCCACCCCGACCGTGACCCGCACAGTGACTCCGACGGTCACCCCCACTGCGACCCCGACCCCGACTCAGACCCCGACCCCGACCCCGACTCAGACCGCGACCCCGACTCCGAGCCCGACGTCGACCAGGACCGTGCCGCCACCCTCCGGCGGCTGGCCAGGTCCAGGCAACACCGGCGTCCCCGACGGCACCCCGATGGTCAAGAAGACCGGCTCGATCGTCATCAAGGAGGACGGCAAGGTCATCGACGGCTGGGACGTCACCGGCGACCTCACGGTCGAGGCCGACAACGTCACCATCCGCAACACCCGGGTCCGCGGGCAGTCCGACTACTGGGGCATCCTCCAGCGCAAGGGCTTCTCGGGCCTGAAGGTCGAGGACAGCGAGATCTTCGGCAACGGCAGGCAGCGCACCCAGTTCGGCATACTCAACCAGGGCAAGATGATCACCATCCGCCGGGTGGACATCCACACGATCTCCAACGGCATCCTCACCGACCAGGGCCTGGTCGAGGACTCGTACGTGCACGACCCGAAGTACTACGCGGAGGACCACACCGACATGATCATGTCGACGGGCACGGCCGCCGCGGGCACCGAGCTGATCATCCGCCGCAACACGGTGATCAACACGCTCAACCAGACCGGCGCGATCGCGCTCTTCCAGGACTTCGGCGTGACGCGCAACGTCACCGTGCAGGGCAACCTGCTGGCCGGAGGCGGCTGGACGCTCTACGCGGGCGCGGGGCGCAAGGGCCTGTCCTCGAACATCAAGGTGATCGACAACGTCTTCAGCCGCCGCGTCTGGCCGAAGGGCGGTTACGCGGGCCCGGTGTCGTACTGGGACGCCAACGGGCCGGGCAACGTCTGGCGCGGCAACACCTGGGAGAACACCGGCGCGGGCGTGATGGCCGGAGACTGACCGGCCGGTCGGTGGCCGGGCTCAGCCGCGGACCGCGATGACCGACTTCACCAGCCCCGCCAGCCGCTCGAAGCGGATCAGCGACTTGGGGAAGTAGTGCCGCATCTCGGTCACGCTGAGCAGCTCGACCTCCATGGCGATCATGCGTGCGGCGTCCCGGTCGGAGGTCGGGGTGTGGACGAGCGGCCAGCGGCGCAGAATCGTCGTACGCGCCGCCAGCGGCAGGAACTGGAACCCGGGGAACAGGAAGTGCGGCTCGACCGGGAAATAGCGGTAGGGCGTCTGCACCCAGTGCCGCTCGGCCATCTCGTGCACGGTGTCGGCGAAGCGCTGACGGCGCTGGTGACCGCCCACGTGTTCGATCACCGCGTTGGAGAAGACCAGGTCGTAGCGGGTGCCGCGGATGGCGGTCGGGAGGTCGCAGGCGTCGGCGACGTCGGCGCGCAGCCACGCGGGCAGGTCGGCGGGCGGCTGTTCGAGGTTGACGATGTGCACGTGCGCCGGCTGGATCGGGGCGCGCATCCAGGCCCCGGCCGTGCCGCCGAGGTCGAGGACGTTCATCCGGTCGAGGTCGGGGAACCGGGCGGCGAACCACTGCCACCTCCGCGCCCGCGCCTTGGCCCCCAGGGAGTCCGGAGCGTCCACGAATCGACTGCGCAGAGCATTCAAACGGCTCATAAAGGGGCTCCTCCGGCCAGATTAGTACCCTAATGCTCCCAGAATTCAGTCCGAGAACCTAAGAAGGCGAATCTTCGTGACATTCTTGGGACGCGTACCAATTGACCGTTCGGCGTAACCCGTCGTCCAATTCCGTGCCAGGATGCCAGCCGAGCAGATCCGCGGCGGGCGCGATGTCACCGACCTGCGTAATATCGTGCGGGCGGTCGGGGGAGGCGCCGAATTCCGGGGATGTGTCCGCGCCGGTGATGCGGTAAAGCCTCGTGACGATCTCATGGGCGGGGGTCTCGACGCCCGTCGCGATGTCGAGCGTGTGCCCGATCGCCTTGTCCGACTCCCCGGCCAGGACGTACGCGTCCACGACGTCGTCCACGTAGATCCAGTCGGCGAGCTTGGTCCCCCTGGTGAGCCGGGGTCGCCGGCCCCGCAGCAGGCAGAGCGTCACGTACGGCACGAGCTTGGTGGTGTCGGGCTGGGCCGGCCCGTAGACCATGCTCGGGCGCAGCACGGTGACGGGCAGGTCCCAGAGCCGGTGGTAGAGCTGCGCGTAGCCGGTGGCGGCCCACTTGGACATCGCGTACGCCGACGACGGCGGGGCCAGGTCGTTGCCCGGCCGCGGCTCCTCGATGGAGCCGGTGAAGACGGTCCTGACGCCGTTCGCGCGGGCGGCGGCCAGCAGGTTGACCGAGCCGAGGACGTTGTTCTCCAGGGTCGCGCGGATCACCTCGTCGCTTCTCGACCCGGTGACCTCGCCGGCGAGGTGGAACAGCACGGCCGGGCGCACCGACCGGAGCAGGCTCGCCGTGGCGGCCGCGTCGGAGAGATCGGCCGCGTGCCAGGTCTCGCCGTGCCGAGCCGGCCGCGGGCGGCGGCTGACCGCGTGCACCTGGGCGCCGAGCGCACGTAGGCGCCGCACCAGATGCGAGCCGATGAACCCGGCCGCCCCTGTGACCAGCACCACGGTTCGCGGCCAATACGCCATCGTGATTGACCTCCGTGGGAGATGGAGCCGTTGGGCCGACGGCTCCATCTAATACATCAACTAGCTGATGCGCCAGGTGTCGCCACCGAGCAGCAACTCGCTCAGATCGCCGGGCCCCTTCTGCGTCGCGGCCGCCTCGAGCTGCTCGGCCATGAGCACGTCGTACGCCGGGCGGTCGACCTGGCGGAAGATGCCGATCGGCACGTGCTCGAACGCGGGCTCGTCGAGCCTGCTGAGCGCGAAGGCCACCGACGGGTCGGGGTTGTGGGCGTCGTGCACGAGGATCTGGTCGTCGCTCACGCCCTCGCGCGCCACGACCTCGATGCCACCGTTCGCGGCCCGTACGACGGCCTTGGAGGCGCTCACGATCGGCTGCCCGTGCTCCAGGCGCAACGTGATGTCGTCGCGGATCGCGGGGTCCTTGAGCTGCTCGAAGGCGTTGTCGTTGAAGATGTTGCAGTTTTGGTAGATCTCCACCAGCGACGTGCCGCGGTGCGCGGTCGCCTCGCGCAGCACCGACTGCAGGTGCTTGCGGTCGGAGTCGATGGTCCTGGCCACGAACGACGCCTCGGCCCCGATGGCCAGCGAGATCGGGTTGAACGGCCGGTCCAGCGAGCCCATCGGCGTCGACTTGGTGATCTTGCCGACCTCGGAGGTGGGAGAGTACTGGCCCTTGGTCAGACCGTAGATCCTGTTGTTGAACAGCAGGATGTTCAGGTTGACGTTGCGGCGCAGTGCGTGGATCAGGTGGTTGCCGCCGATGGACAGCGCGTCGCCGTCACCGGTGATCACCCACACGCTCAGGTCGGGCCGGCTCGCCGCGAGCCCGGTGGCGATGGCCGGCGCCCGGCCGTGGATCGAGTGGAACCCGTACGTGTTGAGGTAGTACGGGAAGCGCGACGAGCACCCGATGCCCGACACGAACACGATGTTCTCTCGCTTGAGCCCCAGCTCGGGCAGGAAGCTCTGCACCGCGGCCAGGATCGCGTAGTCACCGCAACCCGGGCACCAGCGCACCTCCTGGTCGGACTTGAAGTCCTTCAGGCCCTGCTTGACGTCGGTCTTCGGGACGAGCGACAAGCCCTTCCCGTTCACCAGCTCACTGGTCACTGTCGATCACGTCCTGGATGACTCCGGCCAGCTCCTCGGCCTTGAACGGGAGCCCGCGCACACGGTTGTAGCTGATCACGTCGACGAGGTATTTCGCTCGCAGCAGCAGCGCGAGCTGGCCCAGGTTGATCTCGGGCAGCAGCACCTTGTCGTAGCGCTTGAGTACGTCGCCGGTGTTGGCGGGCAGCGGGTTGAGGTGGCGCAGGTGGGCCTGGGCGACCTTGCCGCCGCTCTTCCTGATGCGCCGCACGGCCGCGGCGATCGGCCCGTACGTCGATCCCCAGCCGATGACGAGCACGTCGGCGTCGCCGTCGGGGTCGTCGACGTCGAGCGCGGGCACGTCGATGCCGGCGATCTTGGCGGCCCTGGTGCGGACCATCAGGTCGTGGTTGTCCGGATCGTAGGAGATGTTGCCGGTGCCGTCGGCCTTCTCGATGCCGCCGATGCGGTGTTCGAGGCCGGGCGTGCCGGGGATGGCCCACGGGCGGGCGAGGGTCTCGGTGTCGCGCTTGAAGGGCAGGAACTCGCCGTCCGCGCCGTTGGGCTCGGTGGTGAACGTCTGCGAGATGTCCGGAAGCTCGGAGATCTCGGGCAGGCGCCAGGGCTCGGACCCGTTGGCCAGGTAGCCGTCGGAGAGCAACATGACCGGCGTGCGGTACTTGATCGCGATCCGGGCCGCCTCGACGGCCGCGTCGAAGCAGTCGCTCGGCGACATCGGCGCCACGATCGGCACCGGCGACTCGCCGTTGCGGCCGAACATGGCCATCAGCAGGTCGGTCTGCTCCGTCTTGGTCGGCATGCCGGTGCTCGGCCCGGCCCGCTGCACGTCCACGACGATCAGCGGCAGCTCGGTGGTGACGGCCAGGCCGACCGTCTCGGCCTTCAGCGCCACACCCGGGCCGCTGGTCGTGGTCACGCCGAGCGCCCCGCCGAACGCGGCGCCGAGCGCCGCGCCGACCCCGGCGATCTCGTCCTCCGCCTGGAAGGTACGGATCCCGAAGCGCTTGTGCTTGGACAGCTCGTGCAGGATGTCGCTGGCCGGGGTGATCGGGTAGGACCCCAGGAACAACGGCAGCTTCGACTGCACGCTGGCGGCGATCAGGCCGTAGGCCAGCGCCTGGTTGCCGGAGATGTTGCGGTAGACGCCCGGCGCCAGTCGCGCGGGCTTGACCTCGTACGAGACGGAGAAGGACTCGGTCGTCTCGCCGTAGTTCCAGCCCGCCTGGAAGGCCGCGATGTTGGCCTTGGCGATGTCGGGCTTCTTGGCGAACTTCTGCTCGAGGAACGTGATGGTGTGCTCGGTCGGCCGGTGGTAGAGCCACGACAGCAGGCCGAGGGCGAACATGTTCTTCGACCGCTCGGCGTCCTTCTTGGACAGCTCGAAGCCTTCGAGGGCCTTCACGGTGAGCGAGGTCAGCGGCACCGCGTGCACGCGCCACTCGCCGAGCGAGTCGTCCTCCAGCGGGTTGGCGGCGTAGCCGACCTTCTGGAGGTTGCGCTTGGTGAACTCATCGGTGTTCGCGATGATGTCCGCGCCCCTCGGCAGGTCGCCGAGGTTGGCCTTGAGCGCCGCCGGGTTCATGGCCACGAGCACGTTCGGCGCGTCGCCCGGCGTGAGGATGTCGTGGTCGGCGAAGTGGAGCTGGAAGCTCGACACGCCGGGCAGGGTGCCCGCGGGCGCGCGGATCTCGGCGGGGAAGTTGGGGAGCGTCGACAGGTCGTTGCCGAACTCCGCCGTGCCCGCGGTGAAGCGGTCGCCGGTGAGCTGCATACCGTCGCCTGAGTCTCCAGCGAACCTGATGATCACGCGGTCAAGTTGCTGGACCTGCTTCGTCACAGCTCAGTCCTCCTCGACGCGCCACTGCGCGTTTGCCTTTGGCGCGTTCTCTGTTTCCATGCTAAATCCTCGGAAGGTCACGCGTTTGCATCCCGCAAAGAGCGGGTAAACGTGGTCGACTGACAGTCAGGGTGAGGTGGGAGAACGACGACACAGTCCGGAGGCGAGCCTGCAGAGGTCTACATGCAGGCGGGCGAACAGGACGGTTCGGGTCACGAGCGCCAACTATACGTCCCCCCAACACGCGCGCGGTGTCAGGGGCTGCTTACCGGGCAGTCAGCTCCCTGACCTGTACAGGCGTCCGGCCTGCATCCCCGCAGTGCCGTACAACTCGGGAACGGTCACGAAGCTGTAACCCTTCCCACGCAACGATTTGAGGATGTCCGGAACCGCATCCACCGTTTCCCGATGAATGTCGTGCAGAAGAATGATCGCACCTGGATGCGCCTGACGCACGGTCCGGTCCGCTATGTCGCGCGGTTCGCTGCCGGGCCCGTCCTCGGCGTCGACGCTCCAGGTGACCAGTGAGAGCCCCAGGTCACGTGCCACGTCCTGCACCTGCTGGCTCACGGCCCCGTACGGCGGGCGCAGCAGCCTGGGACGCTGCCCGGTGACGGCCGACAGCGTGTCCTCCGTCTTCCCGATCGAGTCTGCGATCTTGCTGCTGGCCTGTTTCGACAGGTCCGTATGTGCCCAGGAGTGGTTGCCGACGAGGTGGCCCTCCGTGCTCATCCGCTTCAGCAGCTCCGGCTGGGCGGCCGCGTTGCTGCCCACGGCGAAGAACGTGGCCCGCGCCCGTTCCCGCGCCAGCAGGTCGAGCAGTTTCGCGGTGTACGGCCCCGGCCCGTCGTCGAACGTCAGCGCCACGCACTTGACCTGCGCGCAGTCCACGCTCCCTGACCCGGTCCCCGACCCGCTCCCCGACCCGCTCCCTGCGCTGGCGACCCCGGGCGTGGGCGCGGACGGGGGCGTGCCGCCGCCCGCCGCGCGCGTGGCCGCCGCCCGCACGCTCTCCTGGGCCCGCCGCCCCAGGTCCGACAGCAGCGGCGCCACCTGATGCGCGGGCACGGCCACGGCCAGGCGGCCGAGCGAGCAC
Source organism: Nonomuraea antimicrobica (assembly GCF_039536965.1). Lineage (NCBI taxonomy): Bacteria > Bacillati > Actinomycetota > Actinomycetes > Streptosporangiales > Streptosporangiaceae > Nonomuraea > Nonomuraea antimicrobica. The sequence goes on from NZ_BAAAZP010000049.1 coordinate 269,163, forward strand.
GGCCCGATCTCGCAGTCGTCGAACTCCACCACGAGATCGCCGCTGCGGTTGAACGCCATCGAGTCGAACTCGTTGCCGCCCGCCTTCAGCTCGTTCCGATCCACCTGTGACCCGCGCTTCTCCAGCAGGCCCCTGACCAGCGTCGCCAGTTGCTCCTGGGACGCCGGCCCCGACAGCAGCCCGGTGGAGTCGATGGCCTGGCCCTTGGCCGGGTCGAACCAGTACGTACGCGTGGAGTTGCCCCAGGTCTTGCCGAGGAACTCGCCGGTGCGCAGCCGTACCGCGACGGCCTGGGGAGAGGCGGCGGCGAGCTGCCAGTCCACGTTCAGCTCGGCGCGGGGGCCGGAGGCGTCCTCGCCGCGCGTGCGGCTGTGGAACTCGCGGAGCTGGCGCTCGGCCCGGACGGCCAGGGCCCGGTTGAGCGCGGGGGCGTGGGCCAGCTCCGGGTAGTTGATGTGCACGTATCCTCGGGTGCTGGAGTCGCCTTCGGTCAGCGTTCTGGTGGACAGGCCGGCGACGGTCGCCGGGTCGACGAAGTCGATCAGCGTCGGCTCTGCCGGTACCACGACATCCCCCTCGTGTGCGGCGGCGAGGCTGCAGCCGGACACCGAGATGGCCAGCAGAGCGATTCCGGTGAAGAATCGCGGTATGCGCATAAATGTCAGGGTATGTGGCTAGTCTTACCATTTACCTGGATTTTGTGTGATAGGCGCAGAGGCTTTGACTGCGCTGGGTATCGGCGCGGTGGCGGGTTACGATCCCGTCATGGACGGCTACTTCGGCTCCTACGCGCTCGTGGCCGCGCTGCTCGCCATCGGCGTCGCCATCGTGGCCGGTGCCCTGTTCGCCAACCGCCTCCTCCGCCCCACCCGCCCGACACCGGAGAAGCTGACCACGTACGAGTGCGGGGTCGACCCCGTGGGGGAGGGCTGGGCGCAGTCGCAGGTGCGCTACTACGTCTTCACGTACCTGTACGTCGTGTTCGCCGTGGACGCCGTCTTCCTCTTCCCCTGGGCCACCGTCTTCGACGCGCCCGGCTACGGGGTGACGACGCTCGTGGAGATGTTCGTCTTCCTGGGGTTCATCGCCCTGGGCATCGTGTACGCGTGGCGCAAGCGCGTACTGAGCTGGACGTAGCCGCGGGCGCGACGGCAGGAGGACGTTACCCGGGTGTGCTTCGGCTGTGGCACTTTGCTGTGCCGTGACCCATCACCCCCAAAGCCCCCACCATGCCCAGAGCCCCCAGAGCCCCCAGAACGTTCCTCGGAGCTCTGATCGCCCCCAGAGCGACTTTGACTGCCCGCAGTGCGCCCAGCCGCTCAAGACCGAGCCCCCTTACCCGCAGTGGTGCCCGTCCTGCGACTGGAACGTCGTACGCACCCCCGCCCCGGCGAAGAAGGCCCGCTTCGCCCGATTATCGGAAAGACTCGTCCACGGCCTGCACGAGGACGTCGTCCGCTCGCGTACCGACGGTGGTGGCACATCGGTGGGAGCGGCCCGTGTCGCCACCTACGCCCTCGCCTTCCTGGTCCACCTCCTCGCCCCCGCGTTCCTCGCCCTCGGCGGCTACCTCGTGACCCGCTGGACCCTCTTCGCCATCCTCCCCGCCCTGGTGGCCCTCGACCTGGCCTGGCTGCTCCGGCCCCGCCCCGCCCCCTTCCCCCGGGACGCCGAGCCGCTGACCCGCGAGGCCGCCCCGAACCTGTACGCCCTGCTCGACCGGATCGGTGACGAGATCGGCGCGCCCCGTACCGACCTGGTGGCCGTCAGCGGCTCGGTGAACGCGTCGTTCCGCACATACGGCTGGCGGCGTCGGCGCCTGGTCGAGATCGGGTACCCGCTGTGGATCATCCTCACCCCGCAGGAACGCGTCGCGCTCCTCGCCCACGAAATGGCGCATTCCCGCAACGGCGACGGGAGGCACGGCCTCGTCGTGGGCAGCGCGCTGTACTCGCTCGGCGTGTTGCGCGATGTGACCCGTTTCGGCTGGGAGCCGGGAGATGGCGTGTCGCGCTGGTTCGCCGAGTCCTTGCTCGCCGTCGTCGGGCTGCCCGTACGGGGCCTGATCGCGGTGATGGAACTGCTGCTGTACCGCTCGTCGCAACGGGCCGAATACCGGGCCGACGAACTCGCCGCCCAGGTGGCGGGCGTGCCCGCCATGAACTCGTGTCTGGACTCGCTGGTCACCCGTGCGGACCCCGCCGTCCGGTTCCTGGACACGAGCGTCACCGTCACCAAGACCGACGAACTCTGGACGGCGCTACGGGCCGCGGTGGACACCCTCCCGGACTCCGAACGCGAACGCCGCCGCCGAGCCGCCCGCCTGGGGGAACTCCGCGTGGACCAGACGCATCCCCCTACGTACCTGCGGATGGAGTGGGTGGCGAGCCTCCCGTACTCGGAGGGCCGCGTACGCGCTGCGGGGCTGACGGGCGCGGAGTCGGAAGGCGTCGAGCTGATGGACGGGGAACTGGGGACGGTCGCGCGGCGCGTGGCCCACGCCGTCAAGGAAGACGCCCGCTCGGCCCTCTACCACTGACCACCGCACCCTCCCACACCTCATCCACGACTACTCGTCACCGGCAACACTGCGTTACCAACGACACTGCCGACACTGCCGTTACCAACGACACTGGCGTCACTTGGGGACACTTCCGTCACTTGAGACACGCCTGGGTTACTGCCGTCACCTGGGACACGTCACCTGGGACTGCCGTCACCTGGGACACTGCCGCCATCTGGGACACGCCGTCACCCAGGACAGCGCCTCACCCGCAACACCGCTTCACCCGTAACACCGCCCTCATTCACACCACTTAACCCCGCCCCCTCACCCACAACACCGCGCTCCGATCCCCTTTTCCTTCTCTCCACCGCACCACCCCGTCCATCCTCAGCGCAGCACTATCCACAGCGGCGAGGCTGGTGACTGGGGCGGGCCGAGTGGCCGAGACCCGCGATAAGGACGGGTCTCCACCACCATCACGAGCATCCCCAAGATCATCACGAACATCCCCGGAGGCAGATCCGACACCACGCACTGACCGGCCCGCCGGTCGCGCGCCAGGAGGATTCCTTTGCCGCACCTTCGATCCGCGCAAGAATGGTCATATGGCCGCCACGGATCTCCCGATGCCCACAGTGGGCCCCATCTCGCGCTTGGCGCCCAAGCCCATGCGCTTCATCCTCAACTGGGGCCGCCGCTATTCCCTGTGGGTGTTCAACTTCGGGCTGGCCTGCTGCGCCATCGAGTTCATCGCGGCCTCGACGAGCCGCCACGACTTCATCCGCTTCGGCGTGATCCCCTTCGCGAACGGCCCCAGGCAGGCCGACCTCATGATCGTCTCGGGCACGGTCACCGACAAGATGGCGCCCGCCGTGAAGCGCCTCTACGAGCAGATGCCCGACCCCAAATACGTGATCTCGTTCGGCGCCTGCTCCAACAGCGGCGGCCCGTACTGGGACTCCTACTGCGTCACCAACGGTGTGGATCAGATCATCCCCGTGGACGTCTATGTCCCCGGCTGCCCACCCCGACCGGAGTCTCTCCTGTACGGCATCACGAAACTCCAGGAGAAGATCGCAGGGGAGAAGCTGAGCGACCGCTACGTGTGGTCCCGCCCCCACGCGCAACCGCAGCCCGCCCTGGAGACGCATCCGAACGACCCGCCCCAGCCAAAGCAGGAAACGCACCCGGAGTCCGCGACGCGACCAGAACCGGAGCCCCACCAGGCATCCGGGCAGACACCGGCATCCGGGCAGCGACCGGCACCCGGGACCCAACCGGAATCCGGGCCCCGCCGAGCACCTGAGCCGAGCCCGGAGTCCGAGACCCGACCGGAGCAGGCGTGACCGGCCAGGAGGAGATCGCGGAGCGCTTCGGCGACCGCGCCCAGATCTCCGAGTCGTACGGCGACACCACCGTCGACGTCGCCCCCGCCGACTGGATCGAACTGCTCACGTACGTCCGCGACGACCTCGACCACGCCTTCTTCGACTGGTTGACCGGCGTCGACGAGCCTCCGGCCGACTTCGTCATCGTCGCCCACGTCTACAACCCGACCGCCGGACGTCGGCTGCTCCTCCGCACCCGCGTCCCCCGTGACAATCCCCACCTGGCCACCGCCGTCGGCGTCTACCGGGGCGCGAACTGGCACGAGCGCGAGACGTACGAGATGTTCGGTGTGATCTTCGACGACCACCCCAACCTCGTCCCCCTCCTGCTGCCCGACGGCTTCGAAGGTCACCCGCTCCGCAAGGATTTCATTCTCGCCGCCCGCGTGGCCAAGCCCTGGCCCGGCGCCAAGGAACCCGGCGAGTCAGGACACGGCGCTCCGAGCCGCCGCAAAACGCTTCCGCCAGGAGTACCAGCCGACTGGGGGCCGCCCGATGCTTGAAGTGGTGCTGAGCTTCGCCGTCATCCTCATCGTGTTCCTGGTGCTGCCCCTGATCATCGGGCAGACGGAACACAAGGTCATGGCCCACATGCAGTCGCGCCTCGGCCCCATGTACGCGGGCGGCTTCCACGGCTGGGCGCAGCTCATCGCCGACGGGGTGAAGTTCGCCCAGAAGGAGGACGTCATCCCGGCCGCGGCCGACCGCCGCATCTTCATGATCGCCCCTGGTGTGGCGCTGGTGCCGTACCTGGTCGTCCTGATCGTCATCCCCATCGACCGCGGCCGGGTGACCGTGGACCTCGACCTTGGTCTCTTTTTCGTCCTCGCCGTCATGGGCATCGGCGTCCTGGGCTCGATCATGGCGGGGTGGGCCTCCGCGAACAAGTATTCCGTCCTCGGCGGGATGCGCTCGGCGGCCCAGCTCATGTCGTACGAACTGCCACTCGTCCTTGCCGCCTCCTCCGTGGCCATGGCCGCGGGCACGCTGTCGTTGCCCGGGATCGTCGAGGCCTGGCAGTGGTGGTGGCTGCCCTGGCAGGCGATCGGCGGCATCGTGTTCTTCCTGGCCGGGCTCGCCGAGCTCCGCCGCCCCCCGTTCGACATGCCGATCGCCGAGTCCGAGATCATCATGGGCCCCATGACCGAGTACACCGGCATGCGCTTCGCGCTCTTCATGCTCTCCGAGTACGCCGGTATCGTCGTCCTGTCCTTCCTGACCACCGTCCTGTTCCTGGGCGGCTGGCAGGGCCCGTTCCTGCCCGGCTGGCTGTGGACCCTGGTGAAGGTCTTCCTGCTGGCGTTCGTCGTGATCTGGCTGCGGGTGACGTACCCGCGGCTCCGCGAGGACCAGCTCCAGAAACTGGCCTGGGCGGTTCTCGTACCGCTGGCCCTCGCCCAACTGGCCCTGACCGGCGTCATCAAGGTCCTCATCTGAACCGCCCCCCACCCCCGAACCCCACCACCCAACCCACCCGAACCCACCACGACAAAGCCCAGCCCTGCTGGGACCGCACCCCCATCCACCAGAACACCGTCCCGACGGGAAGAGCACCGCACCCAACAAAACCCGTCGGATCACACCACAACCCGTCAGATCACACCACCACTCCAACCGAACGCCTCCCGGCTCCCGGCTCCCCGGCTCCCCGGCTCCCCGCCTCCCGCCTCCCGGCTCCCCGCCTCCCGCCTCCCGGCTCCCCGCCTCCCGCCTCCCCGGCTCCCGGCTCCCGGGCTCCCGGGCTCCCGGGCTCCCGGGCTCCCGGGCTCCCGGGCTCCCAAGGGTCGCCATCCGCGCCAGGCGAGCACCACGCTTGCGCCCACGGGTTGGGTTGCGTCCGCAGGGTCGCGTCCACGAGGTTGGGGTTCATGGGGTTGGGCTGCGTCCACGGGAGCGCCACCACCCACCAGCAGTGCAAAAGCGCCCCGGAAACCCCTGCGGAACCTCGACTCCGCCATGCTCGTCGTATCTCAACAAGGGGCCCAAGGGGCAAATAGGGGGATACGACACGTGAAGCAACTCCAGCCGTGCGCAGGCGCAACCAAAAGCGGCCGCTGCCCGAAAACCACCCTCACTTCCCCCGGTCACCAGTCCCTGACCGTAACCGACCCGCACTCCGGCAATTCGCTAACCCTCACGCCCGCCCGTCTCCTCCACTACAGCCACGACCTGGAAGGGGATCGCCAGGTCCAAGGTGTGGCGGCTCTCGGCGACGACGGCCTGGTCTTGCTCGACCTATCAGGCGACTGGCATGCGCCGCACCTGGAGGAGTTCGCCCGCCGAGCCGGAATCCCGCTGTACGACGCCCGTCGGCACCCCTCCAACAAGGTCCGCGCGATCCTCGCGTCTCGCGCCGCCGGCTGGCAACGTATCCACGGCCTCAAGCCCCCTTCCCCGGGCAGATGGCGCAAAGCGGTAGTTATCGCGGCGGGACTCGCCGGTGCCGCGCTGATGGTCTATCTCCTCTCCGTAGGGCTGTGGGCGGCATGGCGCGGCCTGTCGATGCTCGGCCGACTCCTCCTGGAATTACTCGAGATCAAATGGTTATGGGTGCTCTTCAGCCCCGCGTTGCTTCTCCTCCGTCCCGTACTGGCCAGACTTCACCGCTTACGCCGCAAGCGCGGCCTGACCATCGGCCCGTACGGCGGCCCCAACCTCACCCTGGGATCCTTCAACAAGCTCAACATCACCCAGGGCAACACGGTCATCGGCGAGGTACGTCTGGGCGCCCGCCCCGGCCAGGCCTTCAGCCTCCTCCTCTACCGCTACGAGAGACTGACCGGCCTCTTCATCCTCGACATCGCAGGCCACCCGCTTCACCATCTCCCTGGCGCATGGCCCCCTCAAGAGGTGGAACACTTCGCGAAACGCCATGACCTACACCTGGCCGTACACCAGGTGTCACACGACGAATATCTGAACCTGACCACAAACAGCCGAGAAGCCACCCCCTAACCCAGCCTCCGGGCCTGCGGCCATCACCGGGCCTGCGGCCATCACCGGGCCTGCGGCCATCACCCGGCCCCGCCGCCCGCTGTCGTCCTCAGCCAGCCCACCATCCAGCTCCCGCCAGGCGCCATTCGGCTCCCGCTGGCCCACCACCCGGCCCCGCCAGGCGCCACCCGGCCCCCGCCAGGCACCACCGAGAACCTGTAGGGCACCACCCGGCCCTTGTCAGGCAGCACCTGGCCCTTCCGGGCACCACCGGACACCATCGGAACCTCGCCCAGCCCCGCCGGGCACCGCCCCAGCCCCGCCGGGCTCAGCGAACGATCGCCAGCATCACATCCGAAGCCGACGGCCGCTCCTCCGCCCGCTTGCTAAGACAAGCCCCTACAACTCCACGTAAGGCGGGTGGGAGCGGCGACAGGTCCGGATGGAAGGTCAGCACCCGGTGGAACACCGCCGGCACCGTGTCCTCACCGAACACCGGCTTTCCCGTAGCCGCGAACATCATCGTCACGGCCCAACTGAACACGTCAGAAGCCGACCCCACGGACTCGCCCGTGAGCTGCTCGGGCGACATGTACGGCGGTGTCCCCACCACTTTCCCGGACGTCATCGTCACCTGATCGAGCGCACGCGCGATCCCGAAGTCGATCACCCGCGGCCCGTCGTGCCCGATCAGCACATTGCTCGGCTTGAAGTCGCGGTGAACGACCCCTGCCTTGTGGATGGCCGCCAGCGCCCCGGCTGTGGACAACGCCAGCCGCGTCAAGCTGTCTTCGTCACGAGGGCCGTACTTCTTGACGAGCTGTTCGAGCGACGGGCCCTCCACGTACTCGCTGACAATGTACGCGCGTCGGCTGCTGATGTTCACGTCGAGCACGCGGGCTGTGGAAAACGTGGCCACCCGCCGTGCCGCCTCCACCTCCCGCGCGAACCTGGCCCTGGCCACGTCGTCGACCAGATCGTGCAGGACTTTCACGGCCACCCGCACCCCGTTCGGCGCCATGGCCAGGTAGACCGCCCCCTGCCCGCCGCGCCCGAGCGGCTGCAGCAGCCGATAGTGCCCGATCCACTCCGGCTCGCCGTGCCGCTGGTGATGGGTGGGCGCGGTGACCCGTTGCCGCAGGTCAACGGGCGGGCGCGCAATCGGGGACAGTCGGGCCCGCGCCATGAAGGGCACTAAGATCCCCGAGTGGATGACCCCGCCGAGCCAGCTGATCAGGAGCCCCATCGAGACCAGCATGGCCAGGGGATCGGGGAAGTCTTCGTAACTGTCGTACGCCACCGCCGCGATCAGGAACGACCCGATGCCGACCAGATAGACGGACGCGGCCACACCATGCCAGACGTTGCGCAGCCAGAACGCCGCGATCCCGATCGTGAACGGGGTCGCGATGCCGCACGTGAACAAGGGCAGACAGGCCCACACGACGGCGGCCGCCCACCTCAGGCCACTCGGGCGGATCGGATGGCTGTGCTGCATGGCCGAGAGACTATCGCCATGCCGTGGTTCATATCGGGCATGCGCACAGCCTGTGGATAACCACCCCGTAGCCTGTGGACGGCTGTGGAAAAACTGGGGACAACGCGCTGACACATTCACCTGCGCGGCCAAGTGCGCCATGATGTTGAGCCATGGCGCGGATACCGGGAGTCGGACTGGCAAAGGGGTTGTCCATCACCCTTCGCCACATGCTGCGCAAATCGGTTACGCAGCAATATCCCGAGGTCAAGCCCGCCCTGCCGCCCCGCAGTCGAGGAGTCATCGCCCTAGTTGAGGAAAACTGCACCTCTTGCATGCTCTGTGCCCGAGAGTGCCCCGACTGGTGCATCTACATCGACTCGCACAAGGAGACGATCCCGGCTCCCGAGGGCGGCCGTCCCCGCCAGCGTAACGTCCTCGACCGCTTCGCGATCGACTTCGCCCTGTGCATGTACTGCGGCATCTGCATCGAGGTCTGCCCGTTCGACGCGCTCTTCTGGTCCCCGGAGTTCGAGTACGCGGAAGGCGACATCCGTAACCTCCTCCACGAAAAGGACACGCTGGCCGCTTGGGCCCAGACCGTCCCGCCGCCTCCGGCCCACGACCCGGGCGCCGAGCCCCCGAAGGAGTTGACGGCCGCCCCTCGCCGCCCGGCATCCGACCGCCCGGCCCGTACGGCGGGGGCCCAGCGCTCCCGTACCTCTCCAGAGGCGCGCAAGCCCGTACAAACCCAGGCGAACGAGACTCCCGCCACCGCTCCCGCCAAGGAACCTCAGGGAACCACCACCCCACCTCCCGAGCCCGCCGCCGAAAACGCCTCCGAGCCCGGCCCCACGGAACGCCCAACAGAAAGGCGTGACCGCCGCCCGATGACGAACGTGCGGGGGATCCGCCCGCCGGGCACCCTCCCGTCCACTCCTCAGACCAAACCGCCTGGTGGAGACGCCGCCAGCCCGTCGCACGAGACGACAGACGACGACGCGGAGTCAACGACCCCCACCACTCCCACGCAAACACCCCGGCCCAAGGACCAGGACAGGGAGTCGGAGCAGGCCGGGGAGTCGGACCTTGGACAGGCCCGGGAGCCGGATCAGTCTGGGGAGCCGGATCCTGGTCAGGCCAGGGAGTTGGAGCAGGCTGAGGAGCCGGATCCCGGTCAGGCCGGGCAACTGGATCAGGCTGGGGAGCCAGACCAGAGGCAGGCTTCATCCACAGGTCGGCCGCCCCCGGACGAGTTGTCCACAGCCTCGGGCGAACCGCGATCGAAGCCCGATCCGGAGGTGCAGACTTCTGCCGCGAGCCCCCGCAGGCGCAGGATGGCCGATCCACGGTCCATCCGTCCTCCCGGGCGGCTCGGTCCTGACGAGACGAGGGAGTCCGAGGAGGAGTCGTGACCGAGGCGGTGCCCTCCTACCTGTCACCCACCGGGCAAGAGATCGTCTTCTTGCTCCTGGGCGCGGTAGCGGTTGGATCGGCGCTGCTTGTCGTCACGACCAGACAACTCGTTCATGCCGCTCTCTGGCTGGTGCTGTGCTTCGGCGCGCTGGCCGGAGGTTATCTCGTGCTGACCGCCGAGTTCGTGGCCTGGGTGCAGGTGCTCATCTACGTGGGTGCGGTCGTCGTACTGCTGCTGTTCGGCATCATGCTGACCCGCGCGCCGATAGGCCGCTCCGCCGACCTTGACAGCGGCAACAAGGTGACAGCGGCCCTGGTGGCGGTGGCGACGGCCGCGATCCTGGTCACCGTGGTGATCGACGGTTTCCGTACGGCCTACGCGCCGCTCACCCCCGGCCCGGGAGCCGCCAAGGAAATCGGCGCCAGCGTGTTCGCCACCTGGGTCCTGCCGTTCGAAGCGCTCTCCGTGCTCCTGCTGGCCGCCCTGATCGGCGCGATCGTCCTCTCCCGCACCGACATCCCCGGCGGCCCACCGAGCCCACGGACAGCAGCTCCCCCCGGCCCTCCGGACCAGCAAACGGAGGTCACGAACGCTCCCGTGGGCCGCCGTGCAGACGCGCTGCCCGGTTCATCGGGCCAACGCGTCCCCGAGCGGGATGGCGAGTTCGCCCGTTCACCTGACCAGCCCGCCGGATTCCCCGAGCGGCCCGACGACCTCGCCCACGGTTCACCCGATCGGACGGGGTCCGCCTCACCACCTGACCGGACCGTGGGCGACCCGCCACCCGACCAGACCGGGGGGAACTAGTGCACATCGTCTACCCGGCAGTCGTCTCGGCGCTCCTGTTCTCCATCGGCGTGTACGGTGTGCTCGCCCGGCGCAACACGATCCTCGTGCTGATGTCGGTCGAGCTGATGCTCAATGCCGTCAACCTCAACTTGGTCGCGTTCGACGTGTGGCTGGGCGATCGCCTGCACAGCGGTCAGGTGCTCACCCTCTTCGTCATCGTCATCGCGGCCGCCGAAGTGGGCCTGGGCCTCGCGATCGTGCTGGCGCTCTTCCGCAACCGCCGTACCGTCGACATCGACCACCTCCGCGACCTGGCGGAGCCCGCCGACGAACACCTCGCCTCCGCCGAGACAGCGGGCCTCTCGCTGGCCCTGGCCCCGGCCTCAGGCACTCCAGCCGACCGCTCCAGCCAAGTGCGGACCGACCAGCACCATTCCGACCAGCAGCGCTCCGATCCGCAGAGTCCCGGCCAACAGAGTCCCGGCCGCCAAAGTTCCGGACAAGAGCGACCCGATCAACAGCACCCTGCCTCCGAAGAGGGGCGCGGTGACGGCAGTGAGGGCGAGCAGCGCGTCAAGCGAGGCGGTGGGACGCAATGACGACGTTCCCGCTGCTGGCCGTTCACCTGCCGTTCCTGGCCGCCTTCGCGGGCCTCCTGCTCTCCCGCCGGCCTGGCCGCCGCGCGTCGGCAACGCAAGACGGCCGCCCCCACCAGAAGGCGGGCGAACGAGCCAACACCCGAGCGGCCTGGATAGCGATCCTCCCCACGACCGCCTCCGCGGTCCTGGCGACCTGGCTGGCCTGGGGCCCGGGGTTCGCCTACTTCACCGGCACGGCCACACTCGCCACCGGCACGCTTCCCACCGGCACGCTCCCCACAGGCGCACCCACGGGTCAGACCTACGGCACGATCGTCACGGGTGGCGTTCCGATCTCGCTCACCCTCCAGGCAGACGCCCTGTCGGGCGTTCTCGGCGTGCTGGTGACCCTGGTGGCGCTCGCCGTACAGGTCTATTCCGTCGGCTACCTCAAGGGCGACCCGCGCTACCCCTCCTACAGCGCGTTCATCAGCCTGTTCACCAGCGCCATGCTCCTGGTGATCTACGCGGGCGACCTCCTGGTCCTGTATGTGGGCTGGGAGATCATGGGCCTGTGCTCCTACCTCCTCATCGGACACTGGTGGGAAGATCGGGGCAACTCGCGCGCCGCGGTGAAGGCGTTCCTCGTCACCCGCCTCGGTGACGTGGGCTTCCTGTTCGGCATCTTCGTGCTGGGGATGGCGGCGGGCAGCTTCCGCATCGCCGACGTGCTGGCGAAGGCGCCGGAGATGTCCGCGGCCACGCTCGTGACGGCCACGATGCTCCTGCTGGCCGGGGTGGCGGGCAAGAGCGCGCAGGTGCCGCTGCACACGTGGCTCCCCGACGCCATGGCCGGCCCGACGCCGATCAGCGCCCTGATCCACGCCGCCACCATGGTGGCCGCGGGCATCTTCATCGTGGCCAGGCTGTTCCCGGCGTTCGTGGCCGCCCGTCCCACGCTCGACGTGCTGGCCGTCCTCGCCGCCCTGGGCATGCTGGGCGCCGCCCTGGCCGCCCTGGCCCAGGACGATCTGAAACGCGTCCTCGCCTACTCCACGATCAGTCAGCTCGCCTACATGGCGGGTGCGCTGGCCGCGGGTTCCGGCACGGCGGCCGTCTTCCACCTGCTCACCCACGGCGCGTTCAAGGCCCTGCTGTTCCTCTGCGCGGGAGCGGTGATCCACCACGTCGGCTCCAACCTGATGAGCCGGATGGGCGGCCTGCGTCGCGAGCTGCCGGTCACGTTCGTGACGATGACGATCGGGTTCGCCGCCCTGATGGGCATCCCTCCGGTCAGCGGCTTCTTCAGCAAGGACGGCGTCCTCCTCGCCATGGACCACGCCCTGACCGCGGGCGGCCTGTCCACCGGCGGCCTGACCGACGCGGCCGCACTCCTCCTCTACGGCTGCGCGCTCGCGACCGTGGCCGTCACCGGCGCGTACGCCACCCGAGCCTGGCTACGCACCTTCTTCGGCGACGCGCGGGCCGTGGCGCTCCCGGAGCCCCACCCCGGCACCGCCCACATCGTGGACGTCACCGAAGCCCCCCGCACGATGCTCGTTCCCCTGCTCCTCCTCGCCGCCCCCGCCCTGCTGCTGGGCTTCGCCGGGGAGCCGCACCTCGACCTCGGCGTGGCGGGCATCAGCGTCGTGCTCACGGCGCTGGGCGCAGGCGCGGTCTACGTCTTGTGGCGTCTCGACCCCGTCGCCGACCCGGCCCGCCTCCTGGGCCCGCTGAGAGCACCTTGTGAGCGGGCGTTCTACCTGGACGCCCTCTACGCCGCCCTGTTCGTCCGCCCGGTGCTGGCCCTGGCCAGGCTGGTCGTCAGGACGGACGACACGGTCGTCGACGGCGCGGTACGCGGCTCGGGCAGGTCGGCCCGCGGATTGTCCGGCGTGTTGCGACTCGCCCAGAACGGCAACGTCCAGCTCTACGTGAGTGGGCTGCTGGCCGGTGTCCTGTTGATCGCGGTGGGGGCGGTGGTGTTCACATGATGGGCTGGATCCCCGTCGCGCTCCTCGCCGTGCCGCTGGCCGGCGCGCTCCTGCTCCTCCTCGCGCCGCGTGCGCTCGGCCCCCTGTTCCGTACGTACGGGCTGATCTTCTCGGGCGTCACGCTCGCTCTCAGCCTCGCGCTCGTGGCGGCCTTCGACCACAGACGGCCGGCGCGGGTGCAGTTCGAGGTCGACCTGCCGTGGATCCCCGGGCTCGGGCTGCGCTTCCACCTCGGTGTCGACGGCGTCTCGCTGCCGCTGATCGCGCTGACGGCCCTGCTGACCTTCCTGTGCTTCGTCTACCTGAGCTGGGGTCGCGCCCGGGGGGCGAAGGAGTTCATGCGGGCCAGGCCGAGAGCGCTCGTGTTCACGGTGCTGGTGCTCGAAGTCGGCATGATCGGTACGTTCCTCGCCCTCGACCTGCTGCTCTTTTTCGTCTTCTTCG
>NZ_BAAAZP010000049.1:282780-288094 GCF_039536965.1 Nonomuraea antimicrobica
TCGGCTCGGTCGTCATGCTGCTCGGCCTGCTGCTGGTGTGGGCGCAGACCGGCACGCTCGACATCGAGGCGCTGAGCGTGTCCCACGGCGCGGGGATGTCCAGGTCGGTGCAGATCCTGGCATTCGTGGCGATCGGCATCGGCCTGGCCGTGAAGACCCCCATGTGGCCGCTGCACACCTGGCTGCCCGACGCCCACACCGAGGCTCCCACCGTCGGCTCCGTGCTGCTCGCGGGCGTGTTGCTGAAGATGGGCACGTACGGTTTCGCCAGGATCGCGATCCCGGTCCTCCCCGAGGGTGCGGCGGCGGTGGCGCCATGGCTGGGGGCGTTCGCGGTGGTCGGCATCGTCTACGGCGCCCTGGCCTGCCTGGCCCAGCGCGACCTGAAACGTATGATCGCCTACTCCTCGGTCGGGCACATGGGCTTCGTCCTGCTCGGTTTCGCCACGCTCACCCCCGTCGGCATCAACGGCGCCCTCTTCGCGAACGTCGCCCACGGCCTGATCACCGGCCTGCTGTTCTTCCTGGCCGGGGCGATCAAAGACCGATACCACACCGCCGACATGCCCACACTGGGCGGCGGGATGCTGGCCACGCTGCCGAGGCTGGGCTCGGTGATGACGTTCGCGGCCGTCGCCTCCCTCGGGCTGCCGGGGCTCGCCGGGTTCTGGGGGGAGATGCTGGCGCTGCTCGGGGCGTTCCAGCCGGCGGAGGGGCTGCCGCGAGGTCTCTTCCTCGCGTACATGGTCGTCGGAGGGCTGGGCGCGGTCTTGACCGCCGCCTACTTCCTGGTCATGTTGTCCCGCGTCACACACGGTCGTCCCCACGCGGCCGGAGGCACGATGACGCCGCCCCCCGTGCCCGCCGCTCTCGCCCCATCCTCAGCCGAATCCGCACATGAATCTCCAAGACCCCCGAACGACACCAAGTCGCCACAAACAACCCTGGAAGCCCTGCCCGACATCAGGACCCACGAACTGCTGGCCTGGACCCCACTGGTGATCCTGATCCTGCTCCTCGGCCTCTGGCCAGGCCTCCTCCTGTCGCTGTCCACACCCCCCGTGCAAGCCCTGCTGGGAGCCGTCTCATGATCCAGCAGATCGACTACTTCCTGATCGCGCCCCCGCTGGTGCTCGCCCTGGCGGCCGGGCTGGTGCTGCTGCTCGACGCGTTCCTCCCGGCCCGCCCGCGCACCACGAGCGGGCTGGGGCTGGTCACCCTCACGGGCATCCTGATCTCGCTGGGCTTCGTGATCGCCCAGGCGGCCGGGAGCGGACGGCCGTGGTCGACCTTCTGCGTACCGCCGGGCCTGGCCGGAGGCGCGGAGCAGGCCGCGGGGCTGTGCTCGTTCGTGGTGGACGGGTTCACGCTGGTGTTCGCGGGCATGGTGCTGGTGGCCGCCGTGGTGGTCGTCCTGATGTCGATGACCGAGTTGGCCGGCGGCGCGATCCCCGTGGGCGAGTGGTATTTCCTGCTTCTGTGCACCCTGGTCGGCGCCGTCACCCTGCCCGCCTCGCGAGATCTGATCATGCTCGTGGTGGCGCTCGAGCTGGTCTCGCTCCCGGTCTTCGCCCTCACCGCGCTGAAACGCTATGACGGCCGCTCCTCCGAGGCCGCGGTGAAGCTGTTCGTGGTGTCGGTGGTCTCGACGGCGATCATGCTCTTCGGGGTCTCCCTGCTGTACGGCATCGCGGGCACGGTCTACCTGTCGCGCCTGGGAGCGGTGTTCAGCGGTCAGGTGGCGGCGCCCGGCGTGGCGCTGGCCGCAGGGCCAGAGCTGCCCGCCGTCGTGACGGTCGGGGTGGTCCTCGTCGTGGCGGGCTTCGCCTTCAAGATCGCCGCGGTGCCGTTCCACTCGTGGGCGGCCGACGTCTACCAGGGCGCCCCGATCCCGGTCGCCGCGCTGCTCTCGGTCATCTCGAAGGCGGCGGGGTTCGCCGGGTTGATGCTCGTCCTGGTGAGCGCCCTGTCCGGGCAGGCCGCCACCTGGGCTCCCATCGTGGGCATCGTGGCCGCCCTCACCATGACCGCGGGCAATCTGCTCGCGATGCGGCAACGCTCCGCCGTACGTCTGCTGGCCTGGTCCTCTGTCGCGCAGTCGGGCTACATCCTGGCGCCGCTGGCGGTGGCGGCCACGGTCGAGCCGAGCACGAGAGTGATCAGCACCTCCACGGCGTACCTGGTCATCTACGCCGCCATGAACCTCGGCGCGTTCACCGTCGTCATGCTCGTGTCCAGGACCACCGCGCGAAACGAACTCGACGACTACCGCGGCCTGGTCCTCCGCCGCCCGGCGGTGGGCATCGCGCTCGCGTTCTGCCTGGTCTGCCTCGCGGGCCTGCCGCCCGGTCTGGCCGGGCTGTTCGCCAAGGTGTTCGTCTTCCGCGAGATCGTCGAGGGCGGGGCCGGGTGGCTGGCAGTGGTCATGGCCGTCAACACGGTGATCGGCCTGTACTACTACGCCGTCTGGACGGCTCGCCTCTTCACCCCCGGCGGACGGGCGCTCGCCTCGCCGCCCGCGACGGCCTGGCTCGCCGTGGGCGTGTCCGTGGCGGCGGCCGTCCTGTTCTCGCTCGCGCCGCAGCTCGTCCTGGACGTGACGTCCCTGACGTGAAGCTCAGGATCGGGGCGTTGACCAGCCGCGATGCCGCAACGCGCGACGGCCCCGCTTCTGGCGGGGCCGAAACGGCACGTCGCGCTCCGCCCTCGGCTGAGCACGCCGGGGAACGCGGACCCGGGTCATTATCGTTGGACGTGGTGAACCCAGACCACGAAGGGGGGAGCCTTGCGCCACAACGGTCTGCGTACCGCCGTTCTGCTCGGTGGGCTGTCGGCACTGATCGTCGGGGTGGGCGCGTGGCTGGGCGGCGGCACCGGCCTGCGCCTCGCGCTCGTGCTCGCCCTGGTGAGCAACGGGGTCGCCTACTTCTTCTCCGACCGCATCGCGCTGTCGGCCATGCGTGCCAGGCCCGTCAGCGAGGTGGAGCAGCCCACCCTCTACCGGATCGTTCGCGAGCTCTCCACCGAGGCCCGGCAGCCGATGCCGCGGCTGTACATTTCGCCTACGGTGCAGCCGAACGCGTTCGCGACCGGCAGAAGCCCGCGCAACGCCGCGGTGTGCGTGACGTACGGGCTCACCCAGTTGCTCGACGAGGCCGAGCTGCGCGGCGTGATCGGGCATGAGCTGTCCCACGTCTACAACCGGGACATTCTCATCTCCTCGGTCGCCGGCGCGTTCGCCACGATGATCACGTGGGTCAGTTATGTGGCGGTGTTCTTCGGCGGCTCGGACGACGACGAGGGGCCGGGCTTCGTGGGTGCGCTGCTCATGATGGTGCTCGGGCCGGTGGCGGCCACGATGGTGCAGATGGCGATCTCCCGTACGCGCGAGTTCCAGGCCGACGAGTCGGGTGCCAGGCTCACCGGCGATCCGCTCGCGCTGGCCTCGGCCCTGCGCAAGATCGAGATGGGCGCCCGCAGGCTTCCGTTGCCCGAGAACAGCCGCCTCACCTCGGCCTCGCACATGATGATCGCCAACCCGTTCAGCGGCTCCGGCTTCGGCCGCCTCTTCTCCACGCACCCGCCCACCTCGGAGCGGGTCGCCCGCCTCGAGCGCATGGCCGGCTACCGCCGCTGACGCCCCGCCCGTACGGCGCCGATCCCGACAAGTCCGCGACCGGGAGACCCATCACCAAGCTTCCAGAACCGTACGACCAGAAGACACCTCGCCGAAGCGGAGAGGCACCTGGGAGGCGACGGCCGAGCAGCCCGGTCCCGCACCACCCGGTCGGCAGCTCACCCGGCCGTCTCACCCGCGATGATCTTCCGCAGGATCAGCGCGAGATCCTCGGGGTGGACGACCTCCCGGGTGCTCTCGAGCTCCGCCACGCTCCACCACCGATAGCCGAGCGTCGTGTCCTTCTCCGACTGCTCCATGTGATCGAACGACACGTTCACCGCATCGTCGCCCACCCGGATCGCGAAGAAGGTCTGATCCTGGGTGAAGGAGTACTCGCCCCACTCGAACTCGATCAGCGCCTCGGCATACGGCCCGGTGAACTCCTCGGCCGCGACCCGGATGCCGACCTCCTCGTACAGCTCTCGCGCCGCGGCCTCCGGCAACGTCTCGCCGTCTTCCAGGGCACCGCCGATCGTGAACCAGAACCGCCGGTCAGGACAGGCCGGATCGAAGCCGTGCAACAGGAGAACTCGATCTTGCCCGTCAACGGGCAGCGCGCGTGCCGTGAACCGGCGAAGGGGGATCTTTGCCACGGCTACCGAGCATACGGTCGAGGTACGCCAGAATCGCACGACAGCCCTACACTGCGGCGAAACGTACGGGCCGAGGCGCGCGAACCGGGTTCAAATGGGGCGGAGCGGCCCGGGGCACAGGGCACGAAACGGCGCGTCACGCGCGTACGCGGACGCCGCATTCGGCCACCCATGTGCCCCGGATACGCTCTCCGCGATCCTGGCGCCGGCTCAGAGTCGTACGGCATGCCTCTGGCTAGCGGTAGTTCACGAATTGCAGGGCGATGTCCAGGTCCTTGCCCTTCAGCAGGGTGATGACGTCCTGGAGGTCGTCCTTCTTCTTGGAGCTGACCCGGAGCTCCTCGCCCTGAATCTGCGCCTTGACCCCCTTCGGTCCCTCATCGCGAATCAGCTTGGAGATCTTCTTGGCGTTGTCCTGGTCAATGCCCTCCTTCAGGCTGACCAGCATCTTGTACTCCTTGCCCGACAGCCTGGGCTCGCCCGCATCGAGAACCTTCAGCGACAGCCCCCGCTTGACCACCTTCTCCTTGAACACGTCGAGCGCGGCATTAGCCCGTTCTTCGCTGTTCGCCGTGATCTCGATGTTGTTCTGCCCGGACCAACTGATGCTCGCCCCGGTGCCCTTGAAGTCGAAGCGGTGTCCGATCTCCTTGACCGTCTGATTGAGCGCGTTGTCGACCTCCTGGCGGTCGATCTTGCTGACGATGTCGAAAGATGAATCGGCCAAAGCAGCCATCCTCTCAGCTACGGTGAAATCGGTCCGGCCCCGTAAGCGCGCGGACCCAGCGAACGAGCCTAGCCAGCATCGGCCCCCCGTGCAGGATCCCGCCCCGTTGCTCGCCCACTACGCAGAGGATCACGATTCACGGCGATACGCGGGATGGTAGCGGTTCGCCCCGATCTTCACCGTCCCGCCGGTCTGGAACGGACGCGGCGCGACTGCCAGACCGACCCTGCCGACGGCACACCACCTCGTCGGCATTGGGTTGCGTCTGACTTCGTGATACAGATCTTGGAAAGAATCAGACAGGATCGGCGTGCT
>NZ_BAAAZP010000050.1:0-1684 GCF_039536965.1 Nonomuraea antimicrobica
GCCGCCGACCAAGGAGTCGGCGCAGACCCTGCTGGAGAACCTCTACTTCAACCCCAAGCGCTACGACCTCGCCAAGGTGGGTCGCTACAAGATCAACAAGAAGCTCGGGTCCGACACCGACATCAACGTCACCGTCCTGACCGAGGGCGACATCGTCTCCATGGTCGAATACCTGGTCCGGCTGCACGCCGGCGAAGACTCCGCCGACCTGCCCATCGAGGTCGACGACATCGACCACTTCGGCAACCGCCGCGTGCGCAACGTGGGCGAGCTGATCCAGAACCAGGTCCGCCTGGGTCTGGCCCGCATGGAGCGGGTCGTGCGCGAGCGGATGACCACGCAGGACGTCGAGGCGATCACCCCGCAGACCCTGATCAACATCCGCCCGGTGGTGGCCTCGATCAAGGAGTTCTTCGGCACCTCGCAGTTGTCGCAGTTCATGGACCAGATCAACCCGCTGGCGGGCCTGACGCACAAGCGGCGACTCAACGCGCTGGGTCCCGGTGGTCTGTCGCGTGAGCGGGCGGGCTTCGAGGTCCGTGACGTGCACCCGTCGCACTACGGCCGGATGTGCCCGATCGAGACCCCCGAGGGCCCCAACATCGGCCTGATCGGCTCGCTGGCCTCCTACGGGCGGCTCAACGCCTTCGGCTTCATCGAGACCCCTTATCGCAAGGTGGTCGACGGCAAGGTCACCGACCGGATCGACTACCTGACCGCCGACGAGGAGGACCGGTACGTCAAGGCGCAGGCCAACACGGCGCTCAACTCCGACGGGTCGTTCGCCGAGCCGCGCGTGCTGGTGCGCACCAAGGGTGGTGAGACCGAGCTGGCCCGTGCCGAGGAGGTCGACTACATCGACGTGTCGCCGCGCCAGATGGTGTCGGTGGCCACCGCGATGATCCCGTTCCTCGAGCACGACGACGCCAACCGGGCCCTGATGGGCGCGAACATGATGCGCCAGTCGGTGCCGCTGCTCAGGAGCGAGGCGCCGCTGGTCGGCACCGGCATGGAATACCGTGCCGCGACCGACGCCGGCGACGTCATCAGCGCGGAGAAGGCCGGGGTGGTGGAGGAGGTCTCCGCCGACTACGTCACGGTGATGAACGACGACGGCACCAGGACGACGTATCGCGTGGCCAAGTTCCGGCGCTCCAACCAGGGCACCTCGTTCAACCAGAAGCCCATCGTGGCCGAGGGCGACCGGGTCGAGGTCAACCAGGTGATCGCCGACGGGCCGTGCACCGACAAGGGTGAGATGGCGCTGGGCAAGAACCTGCTGGTGGCGTTCATGCCGTGGGAGGGTCACAACTACGAGGACGCGGTCATCATCTCGCAACGGCTGGTGCAGGACGACGTCCTGTCCTCGATTCACATCGAGGAGCACGAGGTCGACGCCCGTGACACCAAGCTGGGTCCCGAGGAGATCACCCGCGACATCCCCAACGTGTCGGAGGAGGTCCTGGCCGATCTCGACGAGCGGGGCATCATCCGCATCGGCGCCGAGGTGGTGCCGGGTGACATCCTGGTCGGCAAGGTCACGCCGAAGGGCGAGACCGAGCTGACGCCGGAGGAGCGGCTGCTGCGCGCGATCTTCGGGGAGAAGGCCCGTGAGGTGCGTGATACCTCGCTGAAGGTGCCGCACGGCGAGCAGGGCAAGGTCATCGCGGTGCGCGTGTTCAGC
>NZ_BAAAZP010000051.1:0-47955 GCF_039536965.1 Nonomuraea antimicrobica
ACGGCCGCCGCCAGCGCGCCCGCCCGCCGTCCGCCGTGGACGGCCCAGGCCAGCACGGGCGCGGCCACCCAGGTGGCGGGCACGGGCATGGTGCCGGCCGCCTCCAGCCGCTCGCCCTCCACGTACGGGCTGGCCAGCAGGCACGCCATCGTCACCCCCAGGTCGGCGCCCAGCAGCGGCCACCGCCGCCGCGCCCAGGCCGGGCACCGTCTGGAGACGGGACCGGAATAGAGGTACGTCGCCCCCGCCGTCCACGCCGCCATCACCCCGATGACCAGCCAGCCGAGCACGGGCTGCGCGTAGCCGCGGTGCTGGGCCAGCAGCAGCGCCGCGTAGACCAGCGACGCCACCCGGTAGACCGCGATCGCCCGCCAGAACGGCCCCTCGATAGCCATGAGCCCTTCTCATATTCCCGACTAGGGGCGTTGACAGATAGTGGAAGTATCTATGCGATAGGGACATTCGGGATGTCAGAATCCGACGACCCCTAATGCAAGGAACCGATAGATGCCTTCCGCTGTGAATCATTTCACCTACGGACTGATCACGCCGTTACTCGCATATGTCATGTCCTGCATCGGTTCGATGCTCGGACTGCGGCTCACCGCGCAGGCACACGCCTCGCGCGGCGGCTCTCGCGTGCGGTGGCTGCTCGGCGCGGCCGTCTCCATCGGCGGCACGGGCATCTGGGTCATGCACTTCATCGCCATGATGGGCTTCGAGGTGGAGGGCACCCAGATCAAGTACGACGTCTGGCTCACCGCGGGCTCGGCCCTGGTGGCCATCGTGGTCGTCGGCACCGGACTCTTCCTGGTCTCCTACGGCGGCGGCCGCGTGCTGTCGCTGCTCGGCGGCGGCCTGCTCACGGGCCTCGGCGTGGCCTCCATGCACTACCTCGGCATGTACGCCATGAACATGTCGGCCCGCGTCTCCTACGACCGCATCACCGTCGCCGCCTCCGTCGGCATCGCCGTGGTGGCTGCGACCGTGGCCCTGTGGTTCACCCTGCGGGTCAAGAAGCCCATCTGGATCACCGGCGCGGCCCTCGTCATGGGCGTGGCCGTCTCCGGCATGCACTTCACCGGCATGTTCGCCATGCACGTCACCGTGGACGCCGAGCCCGGCGTGGTCTCCGGGGCCGACGCGCTCGACTTCCTCGTCCCGCTCATGACCGTCATCAGCCTGATCACCCTGACCATGCTCCTCATGGTGATCCTGTCGCCCTCGGAGGAGGAGCTGCACGAGGACGCGGAACTCGTCGCCAAGCTCGAACTCCGCCGTCGTACCGCCCAGCAGCAACAGCTCACCTACCCCGCGCCTACCCCGCGCCACCAGCAGCAGCAGCAACAGCACCCACAGCACCAGCAGATGCAGCAGCAACAGCACCAGCAGCCGATGCAGCAGCAGCCGTTGCCTACGCGGCGAAGGTAGTCGCGCGGGGCACGGCACGGGCCGCGCTTCCGCCCGCCCTTGAGCGACCTGTGAAGGGTACGGCTTGCGACGCGAAGTGGGCCGCCGACTCGTTGCGGCGCAAGCCGTACCCGGAGGGGGTTGTAGCGGTAACCCCGCTGTCTCCGAAGGTACGGCCGCCCGCTTGCAAGCCGCTTTCACTCAGCCGAAGAACACCTCGGCCTCGGCGTACCGCGACGCCGGCACGGTCTTCAGCTCGGCCGTGGCCTCGTCGAGCCCCACCCTGACGATGTCCGTGCCGCGCAGCGCGACCATCTTGCCGTAGTCGCCCTCGTGGGCCGCGTCGATGGCCTGCAGGCCGAACCTGGTGGCCAGCACCCGGTCATAGGCCGTGGGGGTGCCGCCGCGCTGGATGTGGCCGAGCACCGTGGTGCGGGCCTCCTTGCCGGTGCGCTTCTCGATCTCCTTGGCCAGCACCTCGCCGATGCCGCCCAGGCGTACGTGGCCGAAGGCGTCGAGCGTGCCCGTCTGCAGCTCCATCTGGCCCTCGATCGGGTGCGCGCCCTCGGCCACCACGATGATCGGCGAGTAGTTGGTGCGGAAGCGGGACTCGACGTATTCGCAGACCTGGTCGATGTCGAACGGCTTCTCCGGGATGAGGATGACGTTCGCGCCGCCCGCCATGCCCGCGTGCAGGGCGATCCAGCCCGCGTGGCGGCCCATGACCTCGCAGATGAGCGCCCGGTGGTGGGACTCGGCGGTGGTGTGCAGCCGGTCGATGGCCTCCACCGCGATGTTGACCGCAGTGTCGAAGCCGAACGTGTAGTCGGTGCCCGACAGGTCGTTGTCGATGGTCTTGGGCACGCCCACGACGTGCACGCCGCGGTCGTAGAGCTGCTTGGCGACGCCCAGGGTGTCCTCACCGCCGATGGCGATCAGCGCGTCCACCTCGGCCGCGGCCAGGTTGTCCTTGATCCGGTCGACCCCGCCGTCGATCTTTATCGGGTTGGTGCGGGACGAGCCGAGTATCGTCCCGCCACGCGGCAGGATGCCGCGTACGGCCTGGATGTCGAGCGGCATCGTGTCGCCTTCCAGGGGACCGCGCCAGCCGTCACGGAAGCCGACGAACTCGTGACCATAGACGCTCACCCCCTTACGCACCACAGCCCTGATCACCGCATTGAGGCCGGGGCAGTCGCCGCCTCCGGTGAGCACTCCAATACGCATGGCGGGTTCCTCCCGATTGGGGTCACGAACCAAACCTTTGAGGTCAGAATCGCATTGTGCCCAACCTCACAGGCAATGGTCTAGACCAAACGCCAGGCTTCGCGACTAAACCTGCTCTTGCCGATGAAGTGACGGAAATTTCACCATCACGGCGGCGTTGCCCCGCGTCTCCGCCCTTCACTGCACCCCGCTCCGAGTCCCCGCCTGAGGAGCCCTGCCCGCCGGGCCCGCCGCGAAACGGGTGAGCAGGTTGAGCGTGGCCCGCCGGGTGAAGGCGGCGGCCGGCTCGGTGACCCCGTGGCCGCAGCGCCGGCCGCGCAGCCCGCACACCCACCGCATCGTCCCCGAGGCGAACACCCCAGCCCCGCTCGGCGCCGTGTAGTACGTGCTGTGCGCCACGCTCGGCCGGCCGCCGCACGAGAACGGCGACTCCGCCAGGACCTTCACCCCCTCCGGCGAGCCCCGCGACACCCGGTCGGTCTCCACGCCGACGAGCCCGGGGAAGCTCCGCCCCTTCGTCCCCGCGAAGATCCAGTGGCCGGGCCTGCTCACCCGGTAGACGCCGTCGGCGGGGAAGCAGTCGTACATCTGGCCCACCAGCGAGCTCTCCGGCCGCGACTCGCGCCACAACCGGCACAGGCGTTCCTTGTCGCAGGCGACCTTCCTGCCCTGTATGGCGATGCGCCAGTAGACGGCGTTGGCGCCGAGGAAGGCGAGGTTCGTGCCGTGGTCGCGGGCCCGGGTGACGACCTCGCGCATGCCGGGCGACCAGTACTCGTCGTGGCCGAGCGACACGACCGCGCGGGCGCCGTCCAGCGCGCCCGGCACGAGGTCGAGGTTCGTCAGGTACGCCAGCGGCACCCCGCTCCGCTCGGCCACCGCCAGGGCCTCCTTCTCGAAGTCGAGGAAGAGCCGGGCCCCGCCGCCGTCGTAGGGCCGGTCGAAGGTGACCGCCCGCGAACGGTCGCCGAACCCGCCGGGCCCCTCGTAGAGGCTGCGCCCGCCCCACAGGTTGTACGCCTGCCAGGTGGTGACCGCGTTCACGATCACCACGCGTCCCGCGGTGGAGGCCGAGCGCACGGTCACGGGGACATGACGCTGGCCGCCGGACGAGGCGTCGAGCCTGATGAGGTACGCGCCCTCGGGCCAGCCCTTGGTGTCCACGGTCAGCGACGGCGACCAATGGGCGGCGCTCACCGTCCCGTCCACCAGCCTGGCCGGGGCCTGGCGCGCGCCCCTGACCGGCGCCGACTCCCACACCCGCGCCGGGTTGGCGCCCATGCGGAAGGCGCGGGCGGTGAAGCGCGGCGCGGTCGTGGAGACGTGCAGCCGGAAGCGCTCGCCCGGCAGCACGCTCACCCGGTCGGCGTAGCCCTCGATCTCGTGCTCGGCGCCGCGCCGGCCGATCCGCCACGACTCCTGCACGTCCGTGCCCGCCTCCGGCCGCGTTCCGGCTACCGGGGCCTTGGGAGCCGGGGCAGGCGCCGCCCGCTCGGGCGGCGGTGTGACGGTGGGCGGCTCGCCGCAGCCGCCGACCGGCAGGAGCAGGACGAGTACGAGCATGATCTTGCGCACGAGCCCATGGTCGGCGCGGCGGGCCGGGCGGGTTCGCGACTTGGCGAACTCCTTACATGATCAGCACGCAGCCCGGGCTTTCCACCTCGTACGACTCCCCCACCGGCGCGGGCACCCCGTCGCGCAGCGCGAAGACGGTCACGGTGCCGGAGTGCTGGTTGGCCACGTACAGGCGGTCGCCTTCGATGGCGAAGTGCCGGGGCCAGTCGCCGCCCGAGGGCACCTCGGCGACATGCGACAGGTCGGCGGCGCGCAGCACGGAGATCGTGTCGGGGCCGCGGTTGGCGACGTAGACGTGGTCGCCGTCGAGTTGCAGGTGGGAGATGGCGTTGTCGCCGCCCTGCCGGGAGGCGGGGACGACCGTGCGGCGCTCGCCCTCGATGAGGGTGACGGTGCCGTCGAGTTCGCCCGCCACGTACAGGCGCGAGCCGGAGCAGGCGAAGTGGCGCGGACCGGCGCCGGGGTGCATCCGGACGGGCTCCAGCGGGGTGCCGTCGTAGCGGTAGCGGCGGATCTCGTCGGTGCCGAGGTCGGCGACGTGCAGGACGCCGTCGTGGAAGACGCACTGGTGGGCGTGCGGGCCCTCCTGGCGGGCGGGGTCGGGGCCCGAGCCCTTGTGGCGCAGCACGATCGGCTCCCCCGCGAACGCGCCCCGCTCGTCGAGGCGGTAGAGGGTGGCGGTGCCGTCGCCGTAGTTGGCGGTCGCGAGCAGGGCGCCGCCGGGCTCCACGGCGACGTGGCACGGGGTGTGCCCCTCGCTGGGCCGCTCGTCCAGGGGGCTCAGCTCCTCCTCGACCACCTGGAAGGCGGTCAGCCAGCCGCGTTCGAGCTCGCCGGCCGCGTACAGCATCGGCAGGGTGGGGTGGGCGGCCAGGAACGACGGCGACGCCACCCGGGTGAGGCGGGCCAGGCCGCCGTCGCCGATCGTGACGATTCCCGGGCCGTATCCGCCTATGCGCAGGTGCTTCACAGCGGGGTTCCTCCTGTGGTTGGCTGGGGCGATGAGTTCGTTGACTGAGGCAAGGGTCTCTGAGGTCAGAGCCTTCAACCGGTTCTATACGAAGGTGATCGGGGCACTCCAAGCGGGGATGCTCGATTCGCCGTACTCGCTCACCGAGGTGCGGGTGCTGTTCGAGCTGGCGCAGGCCGAGCGCACCGAGACCGGCGGGCTGCGCGGCCTGCTGGGCCTGGACGCGGGTTACCTCAGCAGGATCCTGGCCCGCTTCGAGCGGGACGGGCTGGTCGTGCGCGAGCGTTCGGCCGCCGACGCGCGCAGGCAGCTCGTCCGGCTCACCCCGGCGGGCGCCGAGGTCTTCGCCCGGCTCGACCGGCTCTCCGCCGACGAGATCGGGCGCCTGCTCGACGGCCTGGCCGAGGAGGAGCAGCAGCGGCTGGTGTCCAGCATGGCGGCGATTCGCGGGCTGCTGGACGGGACGCGGGAGCGCGAGCCGTACGTGATCAGGCCCCCGAGCGCCGGCGACCTGGGCTGGGTCGTCTCCCGGCACGGCGTGCTCTACAACGCCGAGTACGGCTGGGGCACCGCGTTCGAGCAGCTCGTCGCCGGGATCGTGGGCGGCCTCGACCTCACCCGCGACGCCGGCTGGATCGCCGAGGTGAACGGCGAGCGGGCCGGGTGCGTGTTCTGCGTGCGCGAGGACGACACGACGGCCAGGCTGCGCATGCTGCTGGTCGAGCCGTCCGCCCGCGGGCTGGGCCTCGGGCGGCGGCTCGTGGAGGAGTGCCTGCGGCACGCGCGGGCCGAGGGCTGCAAGCGGATCACCCTGTGGACGCGCGACTGCCTGGTGAGCGCGCGGCGCATCTACCAGGCAGCCGGGTTCGAGCTGGAGTCGGAGGAGAAGGGCACGGAGAACGGGATCGAGGTCACCGAGCAGGTGTGGTCACGCGATCTGTAGTCCCCGCGACCCCGCTCGGACGGCCGCTCGGCCACCAGTTGAGCGGCCCAGCCAGCCGCATCAGGCTCGGCACCAGCACCGCCCTGATCACGGTGGCGTCCACCAGCACGGCCACCGCCATGCCCACCCCCAGCATCTGCACGAACATCACCTGCGCCGTGGCATAGGCGGCGAACGTGAGCGCCAGGATGCCACCGGCCGCCGTGATCAGCGGTGCGCCCCTTTGCAGGCCCGTGGCCACGGCCTCCTCCGTGTCGCCGGTCCTGTCGTACTCCTCCTTGATGCGGGAGAGCAGGAAGACCTCGTAGTCCATGGACAGGCCGTAGGCGACGCAGAGCATCAGGATCGGGATGCTCGGGTCGAGCGTGCCCGTGGGGGTGAAGCCGAGCAGGCCCGACAGGTTGCCGTCCTGGTAGATCCAGACGAGGGCGCCGAACATGACGCCGAGGCTGAGCACGTTCAGCAGGGTCGCCTTGAGCGGGATGACGATGCTCCTGGTCATGAGGAACAACACCAGGAACGTGATGCCCAGCATGAGCGCCAGCACCAGCGGGAGGCGGTCCACGACGGAGGCCCGGTAGTCCGACAGCTCGGCAGGGTAGCCGCCGACCAGCACCTCGAAGGGAGGCTCGACCGTGCGTACGGCCTCGACGAGGCGTACGGGGTCGTCGGCCAGCGCCTCGGCCGACGGCACCACCGACAGCCAGGCGCCCTCCCCCTGGAACCTGGCGGTCTCGCCGTCGCCCACGCGAGTGCCGCCCGCGTACGAGCCCGCCGCCGAGTCCACCTGGGCCACGCCGGGCAGCCTGGACAGGGCCGTGGCGTACGCGGAGACGTCACCGGCCGCCGCGTCCCTGGAGACGAGCTGGATCGCGTCGGTCTCCTCGGCGGGGAACGACTGGCGGATGATCTCCTGCGTCTGCCGCGACGGCGCCTCCGGCGGCAGGATGCGGTCGTCGGCCACGCCGAAGCGCAGGCCGAGGAACGGCGAGGCGAGCACCAGCAGCAGCGCCGTGGCCAGCCGCCCGGCGGCCAGCAGCAGCGGCATCACCCGCGTGGCCAGCCCGTGCCAGAACCCGCCCCGCCGCTCCGGCCCGCCCCGCTCGCGCGCGGCCCGCCTGGGCAGCATCGTGCCGCCGATCGAGGCGAGCACGGCGGGCAGCACGACGACCGCCGCGACGAGGCCGCCGACGACGACCGCGATGCCGGCATAGGCGAAGGAGCGCAGGAAGTCGAACGGCAACGCGAACAGCACCGCCAGCGACGATGCCACGGTCAGGCCGCTGAACAGCACCGTCCTGCCCGCGTGCTCGACGGCCCCGGCCACCGCCGCCGCCCGGTCCTTACCGTCGTGCGTCTCCTCGCGGAAGCGCTGGACGACGAACAGGCAGTAGTCGATGCCCAGGCCCAGCCCCATCGCCAGGACCAGGTTGAGCGCGAACGTGGAGATCTCGGTGAACGCCAGGACCCCGCTCAGCAGCGCCAGGGCGATCACCATCGCGTACACCCCGGCCAGGATGGGCACCAGGGCCGCCATGGCACGCCGCTGGTAGAGCCAGAGCAGCACGAACGCCAGCGGGAAGATGACCAGCTCGGCCCGGACGAAGTCCTGCCTGGCCAGCGGCACGGTCTCGCGGAACACCTCCTCCCCGCCCCCGGCCCGCACCTGCAGCGGCCCGGCGCCCTCCGCTCCCCCGGTGATCTCGGGGACCAGCCTGGGCAGCACCTCGGCGCGCACGTGGTCGGCGTCGCCCGGGATGCGTACGACGATGAGGGCGTGCCTGCCGTCCTCGCTGCGGAGGGTGGCGGGCTTGCCGCGGGTCCAGTACGAGGCGGACTCGGCCACGCCCTCCGCCCTGCCCACGCGCTCGGTCAGCGCCCGGCCCGCCGCCTCGACCGCCGGGTCGTCCACGGTGCCGCTCCTGGCCGTCACCAGGAAGATCATGTCGGGGCTGCCCGTGCCGAACCGTTCGACCAGCTCGGCCTGCGCCCGGTCCGACTCGGAGCCCGGGGCCTCGAACCTGGCCAGCGACAACCCCGGCACCGCCCCCGCCGCCAGCACGCCCGCGCCGATCAGCAGGGCCAACGCCAGAGACAGGACGAGTCTGCGGCGGCGTACGAGCAGGAACCCCAGCCTGCGCAGGGGCGGGCCACCCGGGCCGGCCTGGTGGGCGGGACGGGCCCGCGTGTTCACCGCCATGCCGGCACCACCCGGGCGCTCTCGGGCACGCTTGTCATGGGCTCTCCCCCAAAACTCGGTAAACTACTCGTGTTTTACGTCGCCACCAGAAATACAAGCAAATGCTCGTATTTGTCAACGAGGGGACTCATGGCTGAACGCACGGTCCGCAGGCAGGCGCGCGGCCTCAGGCGCATGGCCGAGATCCTCGACGCCGCCGAACTGGTGATCGCCGAGACCGGCTACCCGGAGCTGACCACGAACCAGGTCGCCGCCCGAGCCGGGGTGTCGCCGGGGACGCTGTACCAGTTCTTCAGGAACAAGGAGGAGCTCCTCGACGGGCTCGTGGCCCGCTACACCGTCGACCGGGAGGAGTTCTGGGCCGCGCGGCTGGCCGCCGTCACGCCCGAGGTCCCGCTGGAGGCGCTGGTGTCCCGGCTCGTGGACGAGAGCGTGCAGTTCAAGAGCGCCTCACCGGCCTACTGGTCGCTGCTCTACGGGACGGCGACCGGCGACCGGCTCGCGACGGCCTCACAGCGGCTGCACGAGGACATCGCCGGGCACCTCGCGGCCATGCTGCGGCGCCGGGCCCCCGGCCTGCCGGAGGATCGCGCGCGGCTCATGGGGACGATGGCGCTGGCCATGGTGAAGGCGGTGATGCCGATGATCACGTCGTCCGCGCCCGACCGGTCGGCGGAGCTGGTGGCCGAGCTGAAACTCATGCTCGTGCGCTACCTGAGCTGAGCCCGGCGGGTGGCTAGGGGCGGAAGGGGCCGGCCACCTCGAAGGTGTAGCCCTCAGTGCGGCCGCGCCGGGCCGAGAAGTAGAGGCGGTCCCCGCGCGGGGAGAAGGCCAGGCCGGTCAGCTCGGCGCCGTCGTGCCCCTCCAGCCTGAGGAACGGGGTGACCGCGCGGTCGGGGGCGATCACGTCGATCTCGGGGCGCTCCCTGGCGACGTAGAGGTCGCCGGAGGGTGCGGCGGTGATGGCGCGCACGCCGGCGCCCAGCCGGTCGAGCGTCGAGGTGTGCGCGTCGTACGCCCACAGGCCGCTGTCGCCCTTGGTGGTGAAGTAGCAGACCCCGCCCGCGTAGTGGCAGCCGTCGCCGCCGTCGAAGTGGCGGGCGTCGTCGACCTGGTGGCGGGCCTCCTTGAGCAGCGCGGCCGGCGACGGCACCACCTGCCAGTGGCCGGAGGAGCACAGCACCTCGAGCGTGCCCTCGGTCAGGTCGCCCCAGTCGCTCGGCCGGAACCGGTAGAAGCAGCCGTCGGGCTCGTCCTCGGTCATGTAGATCACGCGCCGCTCGGGGTCGCAGGCGGCGGCCTCGTGCTTGAACCGGCCCATGGACAGCCGGGGACGCGCGGCGCGCGCGCCGTACGGGTCGCATTCGAAGACGCGGCCCCGGTGGCCCAGCTCGCACGACAGCCAGGTGTGCCACGGCGTGGCCCCGCCCGCGCAGTTGAGGTCGGTGCCCGACAGGATGCGGTAGGCGTCGGCGACACTGCCGTCGGCGCGCAGGCGCAGCGCCGAGGCGCCGCCGAGCAGCGGCAGCTCGGAGTTGGACACGTAGATCCAGCCGTCGCCGTCGGGGAAACAGGCGCCGCCGTCGGGGGCGGCGTGCCAGGTCAGACCGGCGACCTTGTGACCCGAGCGGGCCACGACCCTGCCGGTGAACCCGGCGGGCAGCGCGAGACCGTCTGAGCCCGGCAGGCCGAGCGGTCCGTACGGGCTGATGCCGCCCGGCAAGAGCGGGCCCGTGCGGAGGAGAGTCTTGTGCGACATCGTGGGGCCTCCCTCTAGGTGCCACGCTAGTCGACCGCACCGACATGAATGGCAGGGACTCGCGACATCAAACTCTGCGCAAACCCCTGCGGGGCCCGCCGGGCGGGCTGCGGCCGGTGGCGTTCCGCGTACCTTTCCGAGGCGTCCTGACGTGCGCCTCGGAGGCGTCCGGACGTGCGAGAGCCCGGGCCGTGGCCCGGGCTCTTCGCGGTGGCTCAGCGCTGGGCCTGGAACATCCAGTGCTGCTTGTCGATGTCCTGCGCCACGGCGATCAGCAGGTCCTGGCTGACGGGGTCGGGCTCGTCGGTGGCCCGGATGCGCTCGTACATGCGCCTGCTGATGCCGTCGAGGGTGTCGGTGACGGTCGCCACCACCTTGCCGTCGTCCAGCCAGCCGCCTTCCGGCTGTGGCAGCTTGGTGGAACGGGCGACCGTGGCGGCGCGGCCGTCGGGATTGCCGCCGAGGGCGACGACGCGTTCCGCGATGGTGTCCATGTGGGTTCTGGCCAGCTCGGTCACCTCGTCGAGCTGGAGGTGGATCGGGCGGAAGTGGGAGCCGATGAGGTTCCAGTGGGCCTGCTTGGCGACCAGCGACAGGTCGATGAGATCGACCAGCGCGCCCTGGAGGGCCTCGACGACGGTGTTCCTGGCATCGCCCGAGAGTGGGCCGGTGATGGCTGCCATGTGTGGTTCCTCCCCGTCGGTCGGACTTTACACAGGGAAAAACCACGCTGGACGTGCGGTTCTTCCGACCTTGCGGTGTCTTGTAGCTCACTGTCCCTAAGTATTATTGACAGTGTAATAGTGACAGTGTCATCGTGAAGGTATGAGCGACACCTGGACGATCGGCGAGTTGGCCGAGCACGCGGCGCGCGCCCTGCGCGCGGGCGCGCCGCCTCCTGCCAACGGCCGGGTCCGCGACGTGCCGGGAGCCCGGCTGATCCGGTGGTACACGACCATCGGGCTGGTCGACCCGCCGCTGACCAGGCGCGGCAGGACCGCGCGCTACGGGCGGCGCCACCTGCTGCAACTCGTCGCCGTGAAGCGGCTCCAGGCGTCCGGGCGGTCGATCGCCGAGATCCAGGCGGTGCTGGCGGGCGCGACCGACCGCATGCTGGAGACGGCCGCCGGGCTGGGCGACCCCGCCCCGGCGGCACCGTCCGACACAGCGGGCGTGGGTGGCACCGAGGCCGGGTCGGGTGAGGGTGACGGTGAGGTGCGGCGGGGGCGGTTCTGGGCCGAGCGGCCGGGTGGCGGCAGCGCCCCCGCCCCCGCCCACGACGCCCCCGCCCACGACGCGGCGCGCGTGGGAACTGACCCGGCCGCCGACGGGCCGGGGGGCGGGGTCGTGAGCGGGATCAGGTTGGCGGGCGGGGTGCGGCTGGTGCTGGACGCGGGCCGCGTTCCGTCCGAGGAGGACGTCCAGGCGGTGCTGGCGGCGGCGGGGCCGCTGCTCGCGGTGCTCGAAGAGAGGGAGCTGACATGAGGATCACTTCGCTGGAGCCCGCGCGGTGCCTGCCGGTGCCGGACGCCGGGTTCGGCGCGCTGCTGACCGAGCGCGGCAACCTGCCGCTGGAGAGCGTCGAGGTGGCCGCGTCCATCTCGGGCCTCATCGCCGGGGTGGAGGTCACCCAGGGGTTCAGGAACCCGTTCGACGTCACCCTAGAGGCGACGTACGTCTTCCCGCTCCCCGACCGGGCGGCCGTCACCGCGTTCCGCATGGAGGCCGACGACCGCGTGATCGAGGGCGTGCTGAAGGAACGCGGCCAGGCCAGGGCCGACTACGACCGCGCGCTGCGCGAGGGCAGGCGGGCGGCCATCGCCGAGGAGGACCGGCCCGACGTGTTCACGATCAGGGTGGGCAACATCCTGCCCGGCGAGCGCGTCTCGGTGAAGCTCACCATGAGCCAGCCCCTCCCGTACGAGGACGGCGCGGCCACGTTCAGGTTCCCGCTGGTCGTGGCCCCGCGCTACATCCCGGGGAGCCCGATCGACGGCCCACCGGCCGGTGACGGCGTCGCGCCCGACACCGACGCCGTGCCCGACGCCTCCCGGATCAGCCCGCCCGTGCTGCTGCCCGGCTTCCCCGATCCGGTACGCCTGTCGCTGACCGCCACCGTCGACGCCGCCGGGCTCGACCTGCGCGAGCTGGCCTCCAGCCTGCACGTCGTGGAGGAGACCCGCGACGACGAGCGCCACACCGTACGGCTGCGCCCCGGCGAGCGGCTCGACCGTGACTTCGTCCTGCGGCTGTCGTTCGACGCCTCCACGGCGTTGCAGCTCGACGGCCGGGGCACGTTCGCGCTGACCGTGCTGCCTCCCGCGCTGGAGGGCACCCGCACCCCGCGCGACCTGGTGTTGCTGCTCGACCGCTCCGGCAGCATGGGCGGCTGGAAGATGGTCTGCGCCCGCCGGGCCGCCGCGCGGATCGTCGACACGCTGACGCCGCAGGACAGGTTCGCGGTGCTGACGTTCGACTCGGTGGTGGAGGAGGCGTTCGAGGGGCTGGTGGAGGCGTCCGACCGCAACCGCTACCGCGCGGTCGAGCACCTGTCGCGGGTCGACGCCCGGGGCGGCACCGAGCTGCTGGAGCCGCTGCGCCGGGCCATCGCGCTGCTGGACGGCCGGACCGCCGGCCGCGAGCGCGTGGTGGTGCTGGTCACCGACGGACAGGTCGGCAACGAGGACCAGATCCTGGAGCAGGCGGGCGGCGCGCTGTCGGCCATGCGCGTGCACACGGTCGGCATCGACCGGGCCGTGAACGCCGGGTTCCTCGGCCGGTTGGCCGGGCTCGGCGCGGGCCGGTGCGAGCTGGTCGAGTCGGAGGACCGGCTCGACGCCGCCATGGAGCACATCCACCGCCGGATCGGCGCTCCTCTGGTCACCGACCTGTCGCTCAAGGGCCTGGACGTCGAGCCCGGCACCGTCACCCATCTCGGGTCGATCTTCCCTGGCGTGCCGCTGCGCGCGTACGGGCGGCTTCGCGAGGGCGCCTCGGTCACCGTGCGCGGGCTCGCGGCCGACGGGCCGTGGGAGAGGCAGGTCGCCGGGGTGACGGTGGACAATCCGGCCATACGTGCCGTCTGGGCCCGCGCGCACCTGCGGGAGCTGGAGGACCGGTACGCCATGGGCGAGCACGACCTGGAGCCCCGGATCGTGCGTACGTCGCTCGATCACGGCGTGCTCTGCCGGTTCACCGCGTACGTGGCGGTGGACACCCGGCAGGTCGCCGGCGAGGGGCCGCAGCACCGCGTCATCCAGCCGGTCGAGCCGCCGAGCGGCTGGGAGCC
The DNA here is from genome assembly GCF_039536965.1 of Nonomuraea antimicrobica. Taxonomy (NCBI): domain Bacteria; kingdom Bacillati; phylum Actinomycetota; class Actinomycetes; order Streptosporangiales; family Streptosporangiaceae; genus Nonomuraea; species Nonomuraea antimicrobica. The sequence continues at coordinate 13,374 of NZ_BAAAZP010000051.1, forward strand.
GCCGCGCGCCGGAGCGGCGATGGGCGGGTTCACCGCCAACGTCATGCTGGCCGCCGCTCCGGCCCCCGCGTCCCGGATGCGGATGCCCGAGCCCGGTCTCGGGCCGGACGCGGCTGATCAGGGGGCTGATCAGGGGGCGGATCAGGGGTTCATGGCCGGTGGCCCGCAGGACGGCGGCCCGGCGTTCGAGGGGCCGATCTCCGGTGGTCGCGGGCCGGTGTTCGGCAGGCCCGGCGCCGGGACGCCCAGGCCGCCACTGGCCGGTGGCCCGGGGGCGCCCGGCGGACCGGCGCTGCGCAGGCGCGGGGCCGGGGGACGGCCGGAGTCGGTACGGCCCCAGCTCGTGGCCGAGCTGGACCGGCTCGTGGCGCTGCCCGCGCCCGACGTGCTGTACCTGGCGGATCTGGGCACGCGGCTGGCGGCGCTGGCGGCCTACCTCGGAGGGAACGCGGAGCTGGAAGGGCTGGCCCGCGAGCTGGAGGCGGCCGAACGGCCGGGCGCGGACGCGCGGGCGCTGCACGACCGCGCGATCGAGGTGCTGAAGGGGCTCGTCGGCGACCACGGCACGCCGCCGCCCGGATCCGGGCCCTCCGGCGGCACCCGGCGCGGCCCCTTCTGGAAACGCTCCTGACCGGCCACCGGGTGCGCGCCCCTCGCAGGACGCGCACCCGGCCGCCCGCCCGACCAGCCGGAGGCCGACGCTCGACGACCCGGGCGCGGCCCCCTTGAGGCCGCGTACCGGCCGGTGCGCCGTTGCGGATCAAGGGCGGTGGAGTTTACTTCCCGGCGTCTACCCGAGCCTGCCGGGCTGTTCTATCGTCACTGAGCATGGCGACCTCTCGCGCCCCGCTCCGCTTCGCCGACGCGGTGTCCGCCACCGTCTCGGAGAGCGCGAAGTCCGGTTTCTTCTTCGACTTCGACGGCACGATCGCCCCCATCCTGCGAGATCCCGCCGCCGTGTTCCCGGTGCCCGGGGCGGTGGAGCGGCTGCGGGTGCTGGCCGGGCTGGTGAGCCGGGTCGCCATCGTCTCCGCCCGCCCGGCCGCGTTCCTGTCCGACCGGTTCGCCGCCGTGCCGCAGGTGCGCCTGTACGGCCTGTACGGCATGCAGACCGTCGTCGACGGCCAGGTGCGCACCGACGCCGAGGCCCGGCCCTGGGCCCCTCTCATGCGCGACCTGGCGGCCGACGCCCTGCGCGACCTGCCCGGCGAAGTGCTGGTGGAGGACAAGGCGCTGCTCGTGGCGCTGCACTACCGGACGGCCCCGGCGCTGCGCGGCGCGGTGGAGCGCTGGGCCTCGACCAAGGCGGCCGAGCTGGGCCTGCGCGAGCAGTACGGCCGCATGGTGGTCGAGCTGCGTCCCCCCGTCGAGCACGACAAGGGCACGGTCGTCGAACGCGAGGCCGAGACCCTCACCCGCGCCTGGTACTTCGGCGACGACCTGTCCGACGGCCGGGCGTTCGACGTGCTGCGTGACAGGGAGCTGCGTGACCCGGCGTTCCTGGGGGTGCGGGTCGCGGTGGCCAACGGGGAGACGGGCGACGAGCTGGCCAGGCGGGCGGACTTCACGGTCAGCGCGCCCGAGGACACCCCCGACCTGCTCGACCACGTGATCGGCGCGTTCCCGGGCAGATCGGCGCGCTCGTACCCTGGATAGGTGACGACACTCGTCCTCGACGGAGGGCTGGCCACCCAGCTCGAACGACTCGGCGCGGATCTGCGCGACGAGCTGTGGTCGGCGCGGCTGCTGCCGGCCGAGCCCGAGCTGATCCGGCGCGCGCACGCCTGCTTCTTCGCGGCGGGCGCCGACGTGGCGACCACCGCGAGCTACCAGGCCACGCTCCAGGGCTTCGCGCGGCACGGGATCGGCGCGGCGCAGGGCGAGCGGCTGCTGCGGCTGTCGGTCGAGCTGGCCGGGCAGGCCCGCGACGAGGCGGGGCGAGGGCTGGTGGCGGCCTCGGTGGGCCCGTACGGCGCCTTCCTGGCCAACGGCGCCGAATACACCGGCGACTACGACCTCGACGAGGACGGCCTGTACGCCTGGCACCTGCCCCGCTGGGAGATCCTGGCCGACTCCGGGGCCGATCTGCTGGCCTGCGAGACCATACCGTCCTACCCCGAGGCGCGGGCCCTGGCCAGGCTGCTGAGCGACACGCCGGGGGTGAAGGCGTGGGTGAGCTTCTCGTGCCGCGACGGCGAGCGGCTCAGCGACGGCACGCCGATCCGCCAGGCCGCCGCCCTGTTCGGCGGCAACCCGCAGGTGGTGGCCGTCGGCGCGAACTGCACCGCGCCGCGCCACATCCCCGGGCTGATCTCGTGCCTGTCGGGCGGGCTGCCCGTGGTGGTCTACCCGAACTCGGGCGAGACGTGGGACGCCGACCGCCGCCGCTGGCTGGGCCTGGCCGACCCGGTGGAGTACGGCCAGGCCGCCAAGGAGTGGCAACGGGCGGGGGCGTCGCTGATCGGCGGCTGCTGCCGGACGACGCCGGAGCACATCAGACAGGTCCGCGCCCACCTGTCCTGAACGACCGGCAGGCTCAGGCGGTGACCGGGGCCGTGCTGCGGCGGCGCAGGATGGCCCGGTCGAGGGCCAGGGCGCCGCCGCCCGTGAAGCCGACGGCGAGGCTGGCCGCCGCGAGCGCCAGCACCAGCTCGTAACCGCTCTCGCCGGTGAGCCCGTTGGCCCCGTGGACGAAGGCGATCGCGCCGAGCATGTCGAGGGCCAGCAGCACGCCCACGATCGGCAGGGCGGCCCCGAGGATGAGCGCCACCCCGCCCACGACCTCCAGAGCGGCCACGGCCGGGGCCGCGACCCCGGCCAGCGGGATGCCGACGGATTCGAAGAACTTCGTCGTGCCCGCGATGCCCATGGTCGCGAACTTCTGGTAGCCGTGCACCAGGAAGATCGCCCCGATGGCGATCCTGGCCAGCAGCAGTACGACGGGACGCGCCTGGTCCACCATGCCGTCTCCTCGAGTGTTGTTCAGATTCGAACGACCACTCTAGCAGTGAATGTTCAAATTCGAACGACAGTACACTGTATCGGTGACGGACCCCCGATGGCTGGACACGACGGAGATGGCCGCGTGGCGTGCCTTCCTGTTCACTTCCCACCTGCTCGAACGCCGAATCGAAGAGCAGCTCAAGGCCGTGGCCGGCCTCACGCACCCGCAGTACGAGATCCTCGTCGTGCTCTCCGAGGCGCCCGGGCAGCAGATGCGCATGACCGAGCTGGCCAGGGACGTCGTGGTGTCGAAGAGCGGGCTGACGTACCAGGTCAACCGGCTGGAGAAGGCGGGCCTGGTGGAGCGGGCGACCTGCCCGTCCGACGAGCGGGGCGTGCTGGCGGTGCTCACCGAGCGGGGCCGGCGCTGCCTGGAACGGGTGGCGCCGGGTCACGTGGAGGTCGTACGCGCGTACCTGATCGACCGGCTCAGCCGCGACGAGCTGCACGCGATGACGAGCGCCATGAGGAAGACGGAGGAGGGCTTACGTTCCTCCGTGTGACCGCCTCCGGCGGGCGCACGGAACCCAGCACGGGCCCAGCACGGGCCCAGCACGGGGCCTTGGCGGGCGGTCAGCCCTTGGCCGCGGCGCGCGCGGCGCGCTCCATCTCGACCCGGGCGCTGGCGGCGTACTTGTCGACGTATTCCTGGCCCGACAGCTCCATCAGCGCGTACATGATCTCGTCGGTCACCGCGCGCAGCACCAGGCGGTCGTCCTCCATCCCGTAATAGCGGGAGAAGTCGAGCGGCTTGCCGAACTTCACACCCGGCCGGATGCCCAGCTTGGGCAGCGGCCTCCCGGGCGGCATCATCTCGTACGTGTTGATCACCGCCCACGGGATCACCGGCGCCCGCGACTCCAGGGCGAGCCGGGCCACGCCGGTCTTGCCCTTGTAGAGGCGGCCGTCGGGCGAACGGGTGCCCTCGGGGTAGATGCCCAGGATGTGCCCCTCACGCAGGATGCGCAGGCCGGTACGCAGCGCCGCCTCGCTGGCCTTGCCACCGGAGCGGTCGATCGGCACGGTGCCGACCCCGCTGAAGAACAGCCGGGTGAAGAAACCCTTGACGCCCCGGCCGGTGAAGTAGTCGGCCTTGCCCAGCGAGATGACCTTGCGGCGGATCTGCAGCGGGCCGAAGAAGTGGTCGGCGAAGGAGAGGTGGTTGCCGGCCAGGATCGCGGGCCCCTGCTTGGGCACGTTGTCGCCGCCCTCGGTCCACGGCCTGAACACGAGGCGGAGGAACGGCCCCAAGATGGCCTTGACCACCCAGTAGAACACCCTGGCACCTCTTCCTGCGCACTTCCTCGGCGGCGTCGCCTGCGAGCAGCGGCCTATGAGCATTGTCGAGCACGATCCGAGCGCTGTCGCCGAAACCGCTGCGAACGCTCCTGCGAACGCCGTCTCTCACGAACCTCTCGCCAACACTGTCTACTGTCAGCGTATGCGGGCACTGTGAGTGTGCACGGACGACGAAGACGTTCAGCAAACCGTCAGCGGACATTCTCAGCTCTGCGGACATTCTCAGCTCGGCGGGCGCTGTCTGCGGACAGAGCCCATCTTTCCATCTCAACAGCCATGCTCCTACATCAGCTCTCGCACAAATACCCCGGAACGTGCGACGATCAGGCCGTTCCGGAGGAAATTCCCGGAATGAAACGGCACGGAGGAGCTGTTATGCCGCTCATGCCAGGCGCGGAGCCCTATCACCACGAAGCAGGCCAGATCGGCGTGCTGCTGTGTCACGGGTTCACCGGCACGCCGCAGTCGCTGCGGCCGTGGGGTGAGTATCTGGCCGGGCACGGGATCAGCGTTTCGCTGCCCCGTCAGCCCGGACACGGCACCAGGTGGCAGGAGATGAACCGGACGCGCTGGGAGGACTGGTACGCCGAGGTGGAGAAGGCGTTCGCCGACCTCCAGGGCCGGTGCGCGGAGGTGTTCGTGGCGGGGCTGTCGCTGGGCGGCTGCCTGGCGCTGCGGCTGGCCGAGGTGCACGGGAGCGCGATCAGGGGCGTGATGGTGGTCAACCCGTCGATCGCGAACGACGTGCCGCTGCTGAGGCTGGCCCCGCTGCTCAAGTGGTTCGTGCCCTCGGTGCCGGGGGTCGCGGGCGACGTCAAGAAGCCCGGCGTGATCGAGCTCGCCTACACCCGCACCCCGGTGAAGGCCGCGGCCTCGCTGCCGGGGTTGTGGTCGCTGGTGCAGGCCGACCTGGCGAAGGTGACACAACCGCTGCTGGTCTTCCACAGCACGCAGGACCATGTGGTGAAACCGACGAGTGTCGCCATCCTCCGTGCGAAGGTCCCGCAGGCCACGATCGAGGAGCTTACCGATAGCTACCATGTTGCGACGCTGGACAACGATGCCGACAGGATCTTTGCCGGGAGCCTCGACTTCATCCGGACACATGCCTCGGTACCCTTGCAGAGGGACTGATCGCACCCAGGGGGAAGTCGCGATCGCTGCGGAGAGGCCCATCTAGGTGACGCCCCAGAGTGACGAGGACGAGGTCTGGCGGCAGATCGTCGCGTCCTTCAACGACACAGCCGAGCGCGACTCGGCCGACCAGCCATGGCCTGACAGCGAAAATCTCCCAGTCGAGCCGACCCGCCGGGTGGTCAAGCCCCCGGAGGAGGATCTCGCCGCCGCCGCCGACGACGACGACTCCGACGCTGACGACGATCCGGGAGACGAGGGCGACGACGAGGACGAGGGCCACTTCGTGCCCCCTGCCCCGCCGCCGCTGCCCAAGCTCGACCTGCCGACCAAGCTGGCGTGGGTGGCGCTCTTCGGCGGCCCCGCCTACCTGCTGGTGGCGGCGATGGCGAGCTGGCAGATGGAGGGGTGGGCGCTGTTCACGGCGGTGGCGGCGTTCATCGGGGGGTTCGTGGCGCTGGTGGTGCGCATGGGCGACGGGCCGCCCAACGACTCGGGCTGGGACGACGGCGCCGTCCTCTGACACCCGGCATCCGTCCGCGGGCCGGGGCTCTCTTCCCCGGGCCCGTCGGGCTCCCGCGAGCCGGGCGGCAGCCGTCGGCGCCGACGGCTACGACTTCTCCGTGGTGGTCTTGGGCGCGAACGACTCCACCACGTCGGTGTAGCGGTCGGCGGCGTCGACCGCGTGCCCGACCGCCCACACCGTGCCCTTGCCGGCCAGATACGTCACGGCCTGCAGCCGTACGCTGCTCCTGCCCGGCTTGGCGCCGCCCCTGATGATCTCGCACCGGTTCTTCTCGCAGCGCGCCATGAACGGCTCGGCGGCCCGCGCGGGGTCGTAGCCGGTCATCCAGTAGCGCCCCTTGCCGTCGCCGGTCACCCCGTAGACCCTGGCCTCGGACGAGCCGGGCAGCGGCAGCTCACGCCAGCGCTTGCCGTTCCAGACCAGCGCCAGCGGCGAGGTCTCGCCGGGCCCGCGGTAGACGCCGCCCACGGCCACCGCCCGCTTGGAGCTGTCGACCTGCACGTCGCGCAGGTAGCCGCCGGGGATGGACGGCAGCGGCATCGACTTCCACGACCCGCCGGAGTAGTGCACGATCAGCGGTTCGGTGCCGGTGTCGCCGACGGCGAACCCGCCGGACACCGCGTAGAGCGCGCCCTCCTCCTTGGTCTCCTGCACGGTCCAGGTGTTGCCCTGGCCGGTGAGGATGAGCCCGTTCTTCTCGCGGCTGCCGACGGCCACGACCCGGCCCGGCTTGGCGTCGATGCCGCCCAGCCAGTCTCCGGCCCGCATGCCCTGCGGCCTGACCCGGTCGAACCCGGCCGTGTCGCCGTGCACGAGGTAGGGCAGCCCGTCGTGCCCGTCGCCGACCGCCCAGACGTCGGAGGGCGAGGCGGCGGCCAGCCCGCGCAGGTTGCCCGCGGCCGTGCCTTCGCGCACGCCGACCTCGGCCCACTTGCTGCCGTTCCAGTGGCGGATGGTGCCGCGGTTCTTCCAGACGTCCCAGATCTCCTGCTGACCCACCGCCCACACGTCGTTCGGCGTGATCGCGAGCACGTCGGACAGCGAGCCGTCGGCCTGGAGGCGCACGCTGGTCGACTGCTGCCACGCCTCGGCGGCGGGGCGGGGCTCGGCATGCGCGGTGGGCGTGGCCTGCGTCAAGGCCACGAACGTCGCCAAGATCAGAGAGAGCGCACGCCGCTGAGAGCGACGGGTCATGAGGAAATGCTACGGGCTCGTGCGCCGATCTTGCCCGCTAGTGCCCAACTCGCAACTCGGCGACGACCGGCAGATGGTCGCTGGCTCCGGCGAGATCGGGCATGGCGGCGTCCACGACCCCGCACGACACGACACGCGTCCCGCGCGCGGCGAAGACCCCGTCGATGCGTACGGACGGGCCCGCTGCGGGGAAGGTCAGGCCGTCGCCCTTCGGCGCCACGGCGTAGCAGTCGGCCAGCCGTCCGGACAGGTAGCGCCAGGCCGGTTGGTGCGCCTGCTCGTTGACGTCGCCGGCGAGCACGATCTGCGCCCCGTGGCGACCCGCCGCGGCCTCCATCAGCGCCACCGCCTCGGCGGCGTGGTGCAGCCTGGCCGGGTCGTGCAGGTCGAGGTGGAGCGAGCCGACCGCCAGCAGCGCCCCCTTGACCTGGACGACGGCCACGGCCAGCCCGCGCCGCTCCAGCCCGAGGAAGGTCCGCAGGGCGTGGCTCTCGGCGTGCAGCACGCGTACGCGCCGCCCGACGAGCACGGCCACACCCCCCACCCGGCCGGGGGTCGCCACCGCGAGCCCGGCCGGGGCGGCCAGGGCCGCGCGCCGGGCCCGCCAGCGGACGAACCTGGGCGCCTCCTGCACGCACAGCACGTCGGCGTCCAGCGCGGCGACGACCCTGGCGAGTGCGGCACGGTCGTCGCGCAGCCCGTGCAGGTTGTAGGTGGCGACCCTGATCGTCACGTGTGCCCCGGCCGTACGTGCGCGCGGCGCTAGCGCAGCCTGGCCAGGTCGGCGGCGCCCACGACCCCGGCCGAGGCGCCCAGCTCCGCGAGCCTGATCTCGGCCAGCGGGCGGTGCCCGTGGCCGGTGATCCGCTCGGCGAAGACCTGCCTGGCCCGGTCGATGAACAGGTCGGCGGCGCGGGAGACGCCGCCGCCGACGATGAAGCAGCCGGGGTCGAGGAGGGCGGCCAGGTCGGCCATGCCCTGCCCGAGCCAGTCGGCCAGGCTGCGGAATGCGGCCAGTGAGGCGTCGTCGCCCAGCCGGGCGGCCTCGGTGACCTCCTCGCCCTCGATCTTGCCGCCGGCCAGCCCGAGCAGGGTACGGGCCCGCTCCGGCTCGGCCTCGGCGATCTCCCTGGCGTCCTTGACCAGGGCCTGACCGCTGGCGTACTGCTCCCAGCAGCCGACGTTGCCGCACCCGCACAGCCGTCCGCCGGGCAGGACCTGCATGTGGCCCAGCTCGGCGCCCATACCCCAGCGGCCCCGGTAGAGCGCGCCGTCGATGACCAGCCCGCCGCCGATGCCGGTGCCGAGCGTCACGCAGACGACGTGGGACTGGCCCCTGCCCGCGCCGAACCGGGTCTCGCCCCAGGCCATGGCGTTGGCGTCGTTCTCGATCACGACCGGCAGGCCGACCAGGTCGCTGATCTTCTTCTGCAACGGCTCGTCGCGCCAGGCGAGGTTGGGGGCGAAGCGCACCACGGACCGGGTCTCGTCCACGAACCCGGCCGCGCCCACGCCCACGGCCTCGATCTCCCGGCCCTCGGACAGCTCGCGAACGACGTCGACCACCGTCTCCGCCACCACGTCGGGGCGGTCGGCGGCGGTGGGCCTGAGCGTGTGTTCGACGATCTCTCCCTGGTCGTCGACCACACCGGCGGCCACCTTCGTCCCGCCGATGTCGACACCGATCGTGAGCATGCCCCGCGTCTCCCTATCCGAGATCTATGTGTTCCACGTCGTGACGCCGGTCGTCACTCCGGTCGTCACGGCGGTCGTTGTCGCGGCCGCCGCCCTCACCTGGCCTGCGGGGGGCGGGCTTGCTCAGCGCGTCGAGCGCGCCGCGGAAGGCGGCGAACAGCTCTCCGCCCGCCGCCATCAGGTGACCGGTGACGTCGCCGCCCGACTCGCGCTGCGCCGCGATCGCCCGGCAGACCGGGCAGGCGCGGCAGATGTACTCGTCGTGGGGCTCGGACACGGCCTCCTCCCACACGTCCCGCTCCTTGCGGGCGCCGCCGCCGGTGAAGGAGTTGAACACGGTCTTGCCGACCTGGCGGGTGGCCCGCCCCTGGATCGACTCGAACAACTTGCGCGCCTCGTCGGCCACCGTGCCGATGGGATCTCTCCCGGGATCTCTGCCGGCGTCTCTGTCGTGCTCGCTCATTTCTGGCCCTTCCTGCTCGTGGTCGCTCATCCATTCAACTCATCTGGTCGCGGATTCGCTCCCTCGGCGGACCATGTGACGCGGAGCACGCCGTCGCGGAGCGCGGCTCCGCTGATCTTCCTTCTCGCCAGCGCCGCGGGCAGCGCCAAAATCCTGCGGTAGGGCCCGGCGGTGACGATCAGCTCGTCGCCCTTGCGGGCCAGGTCGACGTCGTCGCGGTCGGCGCCGGGCAGGCTGAGCGTCAGCTCGTCGGCGCTCATCCGCAGCGGCGGCTCGACGGAGTGGGGGGCGAACGGGTCGGATTCGGCGTACATCGCGGCGCCCACCTCGGACAGCACGCGCTCGCCGACCGGCTCGGCGGGCAGGTAGGGGACGACGTGCACGGGCAGCGGCGCGAACGACTGCTCCGCCTCGGCCAGCAGCCGCCCCTGCGCCGCCACCCACTGGGCCCGCCACTCGTCGGCGCCGCCCTCGGGGAAGACCCGGTTGGCGATGACGGCGTCGACGCGGTAGCCGTACAGGTGGAGCGAGGTCAGGGTGCGTCTGGCCTCGGCGAGCACCACCGACTCGGGGGTGAGCACGAGCCGTACGGAGGCGTGGTCGCCGGTGAGCAGCTCGCGCACCTCCATGAGGCCGCGGTGGAGGCGTTCCGCCGCGTTCATGACGGCTTCGCCGGGGGCGCTGACGTGGGCGACGCCCCGTACGAACGGCGCGACCAGCCGTATGACCTTGCGGCCGACCGGCATGAGCCGGTTGACGTGCCAGTCGAGCGCCTCGGGCAGCGCCAGCAGCCGCAGCGTCTCGGCGGTGGGCGCGCAGTCGACGACGATCACGTCCCAGCGGCCCTCGCGGGCGTGCTCGCGCAGCTCCAGCAGGGCGATGACCTCTTCGGCGCCCGGCAGGACCGTGATCTCCTCGGAGGTGATCTGGTCGAGGCCCAGCTCGGCCAGCACGCCCTTGGCGTAGTCTTGCAGCTCGCCCCAGTGGCGCTCGAGCGACTTCTGCGTGTCGACCTGGTGCAGGTGCAGGCCGGGGGCGATCTCGCCGGGCCCGGCCGCGAGCGCGTCGGCCAGCGAGTGGGCGGTGTCGGCGGAGACGATGAGCGTCTTGAGGCCACGGCGGGCGGCCAGGGTGGCGGTCGCGGCGGCGGCCGTGGTCTTGCCGACGCCGCCCTTTCCGGTGAAGAGCAGGACCCGCGGGCTCAACTCAGCGGCCTTCGACGCGCTTCTTGAGGCCCTTGAGCGCGGTGTCCACGATCACCTTCTCGGCCTTGCGCCTGATCAGGCCGATCATGGGCACGCTGAGATCGACCGCCAGCTCGTACGTCACGTCGGTGCCACTGCCCGCGTCGGCCAGCCGGTAACTCCCCCGGAGGTCGGAGATCATCTTCCCGGGCTCGACCGCCTGCCAGCTCACGCCTTCGTCGCCCTGCCACGTGTAGCCGAGGGTGTAGGTGTCGCTGATCGGGCCGGCGTCCAGCACGAAGCGAACGTTCTGCGGCCTGCCGTCGGGGCCGGTGGTGAGGACCTCGGCGTGCTTGACCTGCCCGGCCCATTCCGGGTAGGAGGGGAAGTCCGCGATGACCGCCATCACGTCGGTGCGACCGGCGCCGACGGTGGTGCTCGAAGTGGTGCGATCAGCCATGCGACCACGTTAGTGCACAAACCGCCGATCGCGGCGGACGTGCACACGGGCCGATCATGGGCCGATCATGCCCGCGGGCTGGGCCGACTCACCACTCCAGCACGTACGGCACGCCCCTGCCGCGGAAGTGGCCCACGTTCACGCACTCGGTACGGCCCACGCGCACCCGCGGGTGCAGCGGGTTGTGCACGTGGCCGAACAGGGCGTAGCGCGGCTGGGTGCGCCTGATGGCCGCCAGCGTGGCCTCGCTGCCGCGCTCGAACCGCCTGGCCACCACGTCGTAGAGCAGCTCGGGCAGGGCGGGCGGGATGTGGCAGCACAACACGTCGACCTCGCCGACGGCCTCGACCTTGGCGGCGTACTCCTCGTCGCCGAGCTCGTGGGGCGTGCGGTAGGGGGTCTTGAGCCCGCCGCCCACGAACCCGAACCGCAGGCCACCGATCTCCGCCACCTCGCCGTCGAGCACGTGGTGGCCGGGCCGGACGTAGTCGCCCCACAGGCGCGGCAGGTCCACGTTGCCGTAGGTGAGGTAGGCAGGGGTGGGCATGGCGGCGAAGAGGGTCGCGTACTGGGCGCGTACGTTGCGCTCGATGTGCTCGCGCGGGTCGCCGTCGAGCGTGGCCCACAGCCGTGCGGACATGGCCCTGGCCTCGTCGAAGCGCTTGGCCGTGCGCAGGGCGATGAACTCGTCGGCCCGCTCCGCGCCGAACAGGTCGGCGAAGATGCCCTGCGAGTGGTCGTCGTAGTCGACGAACAGGATCAGGTCGCCCAGGCAGATCAGCGCGTCGGCCCCGTCACCGGCCCTGGCCAGCGCGTCGGCCCGGCCGTGGACGTCGCTGACGACATGGACCCTCATGGTCAGATCCTAGGCGCACCGTTCCCTGAGCGCACTTGTGCGCGGCTCGTGGTGCGCGGCAGGGCGGGCACTCGGCTGCTAGCGTGTTGAATGCCCTTCATAACGCCTCAATGACGGGGCTACCGGCCGGTAACCCAAGACGGTAGCGTCCAGGCGGTCCCCGCAGGGGAGTTGAGGTCTCCGCAGAGGAGTTGAGTTCGTGCGCGAGTACAGCGTCCCCGTCCTGGTCGACGTCCCCGCCTCGGCCGGTCTGGCCGACACCGTCTTCCGGCGGGCCGAGCAGCAGCCCGGGGCGATCGTGATGCGCCGCAAGGTCGGCTCCGGCTGGCCGATCGTGACCGCGGCAGAGTTCCGCGACCAGGTGGCCGCGGTGGCCAAGGGGCTGATCGCGGCGGGCGTCGGGCACGGCGACCGGGTCGCCCTCATGTCGCGCACCCGCTACGAGTGGACGCTGGTCGACTACGCCATCTGGGCCGTCGGCGGGGTGACCGTGCCGATCTACGAGACCTCCTCGGTCGAGCAGATCAGGTGGATCCTGCGCGACAGCGAGGCCAAGGCGGCCTTCGTCGAGCTGGACGGGCACGAGGAGGCCCTCAGGGAGGCGGCGCCCGAGCTGGCGCCGGTCTGGCGGGTGGACGCCACGCCGGAGAGCGGCGACGTCACCGACTCCGACCTCGACGAGCGCAGGAAGCGCGTCGGCTCCGCCGACCTGGCCACGATCGTCTACACCTCCGGCACCACGGGCCGCCCGAAGGGCTGCCGCCTCACCCACGACAACCTGCTGTTCACCGCGCTCAACGTGCTGCGCGGCCCGCTGGAGCCGCTGTTCGCGGGCAAGGAGCCGGCCGCGCTGCTGTTCCTGCCGCTGGCGCACAGCTTCGCGCGGATGATCCAGGTGGTGCTGTTCGAGGCGGGCGCGGTCATCGCGCACACCCCGAACATGAAGAACGTCGCCCCCGACCTGCAGGACTTCAAGCCGACGTTCCTGCTGGGCGTGCCACGCGTGTTCGAGAAGGTCTACAACGCCGCCGAGCAGAAGGCCATCGCGGGCGGCAAGGGCAAGATCTTCGCCCGCGCGGTCGACGTGGCGGTGGCCTGGAGCAAGGCCGAGAGCTCGGGCGGCGCGCCGCTCGGGCTGCGGCTGCGGCGCGCGGTGTTCGACAGGCTGGTCTACGCCAAGCTGCGCGCGGCCACCGGCGGCCGGCTCTCGGCGGCGGTGTCCGGCGGCTCGGCGCTGGGCGACCGGCTCGGCCACTTCTTCCGCGGCGTGGGCATCGAGGTCTTCGAGGGCTACGGTCTGACCGAGACCTCGGCCCCGCTCTCGGTCAACATGCCGGGCGCCAACAAGATCGGCACCGTGGGCAAGCCGCTGCCGGGGGTCACGCTGCGCATCGGCGACGACGGGGAGATCCTGGCCAAGGGCCGCAACATCTTCCCCGGCTACTGGAACAACGACGAGGCCACCGACGAGGTGATCGACCCCGACGGCTGGTTCCACACGGGCGACGTCGGCAAGCTCGACGCCGACGGCTACCTGTCGATCACGGGACGCAAGAAGGAGATCCTGGTCACGGCGGCGGGCAAGAACGTCGCGCCCGGTCCGCTCGAAGACGCGCTGCGCGCCCACCCGCTGATCTCGCAGGCGATGGTCGTGGGCGACGGGAAGCCGTTCGTCGCGGCGCTGATCACGCTCGACCCGGAGGCGGTGCCCGCCGGGTCGACGATCGACGGGCTGCGCGACGACCCCGCGGTACGGGCGCAGATCCAGGCGGCGGTGGACCGGGCGAACCTGACGGTGTCGCATCCCGAGCAGATCAAGAAGTTCACGATACTCGGCGGGGACATCACGGAGGAGAGCGGGCACCTCACGCCCACGCTCAAGGTCAAGCGGAGCCTCATCATGCGCGACTTCGCCAAGGAGATCGACGAGCTGTACGAAGGCCACTAGCAGCGCCCGCGCTCTACTAGTCTCGATAGTAGAGCGCGACCGGCCGCGCACACGCCTCGCAACACACCACATCCCAACAGGTTTGGACACGTCCCGTTCCGCGCCGTGAACGGAGGCGACGCTGCGGCTTTTCCGCCGTCGTCAGGAAACCGGGCGTTGACAGTCCGAAATGTTGGCTTTTCGATGAAGGAAGATGAGCGAACTCGGGGGAATGTGCAGGATCCGGCAAGGAGGAACCCACCATGGACCGACAGCCGCCGATCTCCCGCCGAAATCTCCTGCTCGGAGCCGCCGCGTTCGGCGTCCCCGCCGCCCTCGTCGGGTGCGGCTCCGGCGGCACCCCCGCCCCGGGGCCGTCCGGCACGGGCCCCGGCGCCCTGGGCACGGTCACGATCGGCTCGAACGCCTCCGACGAGATCCCGAAGAAGTCCCTCGACACCGTGGTCAAGAGCTTCACGCAGGCCGCGACCCGGATCAACACGGTCGACCACAACACGTTCCAGGAGAACATCAACCGCTATCTCAGGGGCACGCCTGACGACGTGTTCACCTGGTTCGCCGGTTACCGGATGCAGTTCTTCGCCGAGCAGGGGCTCGCCGTCGACATCTCGGACGTGTGGCGGGAGATCGGCGGCGACTACACGCAGGCGTTCAAGGACCAGTCGACCGGCGTCGACGGCAAGCAGTACTTCGTGCCGTTCACCTACTACCCGTGGGCGGTCTTCTACCGCAAGAGCCTGTGGCGGGACAAGGGGTACGAGCCCCCAGCCACGCTGGACGAGTTCACCGCGCTGGCCAGGAGGATGAAGGCCGACGGGCTGATCCCGATCGCGTTCGCCGACAAGGACGGCTGGCCGGCGATGGGCACGTTCGACATCCTCAACCTGCGCACGAACGGCTACGACTTCCACGTCTCCCTCATGGGCGGCAAGGAGTCGTGGACGGACCCCCGGGTCAGGCAGGTGTTCGACACCTGGCGTGGGCTGATGGAGTTCCACCAGCCGGCCGCGCTGGGGCGTACGTGGCAGGAGGCCGCCCAGTCGCTCGCGCAGAAGAAGACCGGGATGTACCTGCTCGGGATGTTCGTCGCCCAGCAGATCCCCGAGGCCGACCGCGACGACCTCGACTTCTTCACCTTCCCCGAGATCAACCCCGCGTACGGGACCGACTCGATCGACGCCCCCATCGACGGCTACATGATCTCCGCCAAGGCCAGGAACGTGGCCGGCGCCAAGGCCCTGCTCAAGCACTTCGCCCAGGCGTCCGCCCAGAACGTCGCCACCGGCCTCGACCCCGGCACGCTGGCCGCCAGCTCCAAGGCCGACACCTCCGGCTACAGCTCCCTGCAGAAGCGCGGCGCGGAGCTGGTGTCGAAGGCCACGCACATCGCGCAGTTCCTCGACCGAGACACGCGGCCCGACTTCGCCTCGACCGTGATGATCCCGTCGCTGCAGACGTTCGTCGGCAAACCCGACGAGATAGACCCGCTGCTGGCGAGCATCGAGCAGCAGAAGGCGAACATCTTCCGCTGATGGCCGTCAAGACCCGTCGCTACTCCGCCCGGGATCTGACCGTGCTGGTCATCGGGCTGGGGGTGGCCGTCATCGTCAACGTGGGCCTGATCTGGGGGCCCACGCTGGCCTCCATCGGGCTGTCGGGCACCGACTGGAACGGCATCGGGCCCATCGAGTGGGTGGGCGGCCAGAACTACCACGACCTGGCGGCCGAGTATCCGCCCTTCTGGTCGGCGGTCCGCAACAACGTGTTGTGGCTGGCCTTCCTGGGGCTGGTCGCCACGCCGTTCGGGCTGTTCTGCGCGGTGCTGCTGGACCGGCGGCTGCGGCTGTCGCGGGTCTACCAGAGCGCCCTGTACATGCCGGTCGTGCTGTCGCTGGCCGTGGTGGGCTTCATCGCGCAGCTCGTCTACTCCTCCGACTACGGCGTGCTGAACGCGGTGACCGGGCTGAACGTGGACTGGCTCGGAGACCGTTCGATCAACATCTGGGTGATCATGGTCGCGGCGGCCTGGCGGCACGTGGGCTACGTCATGATCATTTACCTGGCCGGGCTGAAGGCGGTCGACCCGGCGCTGAAGGAGGCCGCGGCCATCGACGGGGCTAGCGAGCGGCAGGCGTTCTTCCGGGTGGTGTTCCCGACGCTGCGGCCGGTCAACGTGATCGTGCTGGTCATCACGGTGATCGAGGCGCTGCGGGCGTTCGACGTCGTCTACGCCGTCAACAAGGGCAGGAACGGGCTGGAGCTGCTGTCGGTGCTGGTCACCGAGAACATCGTGGGCGAGGCCAGCCGGATCGGGTTCGGCTCGGCGATCGCGGTGATCCTGCTGGCGATCTCGCTGGGGTTCATCGTCACGTACCTGTCGCAGTTGTTCAAGGAGGAGCGATGACGCTGACCGCCCCCGCTCCCCCGGCCCAGGAGGCGGCACGCGCGCCCGCGCGCCGGCCGGTCCGTCCGCTGCGGGTCCTGCTGCACGTCTTCCTCGTGCTGGTGGGGCTGGGGTGGTTGCTGCCGCTCGTCCTCGCCGTGTACGCCTCGCTGCGGCCGTACGGGGAGACCGCCCGCCTGGGCTACTTCTCGCTGCCCGAGCACCTCACGCTCGACTACTACGGCCAGGCGTGGACCCAGGCCGAGTTGCCCCGCTACTACCTCAACACGTTGATCGTGGTGATCCCCGGGGTGGCGGTGACGCTCTTCCTGGCCTCGTTCACGGCCTTCGCGATCGCCCGGCTGCGCATCCCCGGCCGCAAGGCGCTGCTGATCGTGTTCACGGCGGGCAACCTGCTGCCGCCGCAGGTCCTCATCACCCCGCTCTACACCCTCTACACGCTCGTCCCGCTGCCCGCCTGGCTGTCGGACTCGCAGTCGCTCTACGACTCCTACCTGGGGCTGATCCTCATCCACGTGGCGTTCCAGTTCGGCTTCTGCGTCTTCGTGATGGCGAACTTCATGCGCACGATCCCCGAGGAGATCACCGAGGCGGCGCTGGTGGACGGGGCGGGGGTGTGGAAGCGGTACTGGCGCCTGACGCTGCCGCTGTGCCGTCCGGTGCTGGCGGCGCTGTCGACGCTGCAGTTCACCTGGATGTACAACGACTTCCTGTGGGCGCTGGTGCTGATGTCGTCGGGCGACAAGCTGCCCGTCACCTCGGCGCTGAACAACCTGCGCGGCCAGTTCTTCACCGACCACAACCTGCTGGCGGCCGGGTCGGTGCTGGTGGCGCTGCCGACGCTGATCGTCTTCCAGCTCCTGCACAAGCAGTTCGTGGCCGGGCTCACGCTCGGCTCGACCAAGGGGTGACCCGGCGGCCTTCTCCATCCGCCGGTCCCGGCTAGTGGTCCGGCGGATGGAGAAGGCCGCCGAAGCGGGCGGCCACCTGGTCCCACGCCCATTCGCCGGTCACCCAGTCGCGGCCCCGCGCGCCCATCTTGCGCGCCTTGTCGGGGTCGGTGAGCAGCTCGACGACGGCCTGCGCCACCTCCCCCGCGTCCGTCCCGTCCACGACGAGGCCGGTCTCGCCGGGCCGCACCGCGTCGGGAGCGCCGCCGGACGCGCCCGCCACCACCGGCAGCCCGCTGGCGGACGCCTCCAGGAACACGATCCCGAGCCCCTCCACGTCCACCCCCTTCAACCGGGTACGGCACGGCATGGCGAACACGTCCGCCGCCGCGTAGTAGCCGGGCAGCCCGGACGCCGGCACCGTCCCGGTGAACCTGACCGACTCGTGCCCGGCCGCCAGCCGCTCCAGCGCCTTCCGGTACGGCCCTCCGCCCACCAGCAGCAGCACCGCGTCCGGCACCGAGCGCAGCACCTGGGGCCAGGCCCTGATGAGCTGGTCCTGGCCCTTGCGCGGCACCAGGCGCGACACGCACACGACCACCGGCCGCCCCGGCAGGCCCAGCTCGGCCTTGGCCGCGCCGGGGTGGAACTGCTCGACGTCCACGCCGGGCGCGAGCCGTACGAGCTTGGCCGCCGGGATGACGGCGGCCAGCCGCTGGCGCGTGTACTCCCCCAGGTACGTCACCACGTCCGCGTGCGCGCCGATCCTGCGCAGCACCGAGCGGAAGCCCGGCGCGCTCGCCCACGACGCCTCGTGGCCGTGGGTGAGCATCACCACCCGCCGCGCCCCCGCCCGGCGCAGGCGGGGGGCCAGCAGCCCGAGCGGCGCGGCGGCGCCGAACACGACCGTGTGCACGCCGTGCCCGGCCACCAGCCCGGCCGCCGTACGCGCGACGGCCGGTGTGGGCAGCATGAGCCTGCGGGGATGCCGCACGATCCGGTACGGCTGCCGCCGGTCGAACTCCGCGCTGCCCGGCCAGGCGGGGGCGTAGACCGTGACGCCCGGCGTGCGCAGCGCGAGCCCGTGCACGAACGACTGGATCCCGCCCGGCCTGGGCGGGAAGTCGTTGGTCACGAAGAGCACGCCGCCCACGGGGGCGGTCACGGGATCGGTCACGGTACGGGGACGCCGTTCAGCTTGGCCCATGCGCGGGCCATGGCGATGCGCTCGGGACCTGGAGGATGGGAGGCATAGAGCACATATTCCACCGCATCCGGGGACAGATCCGAAATATTTGTGACCGCCAGGCGTTTCTGCATGGCGATGAACGTCGCCGGGTCCCCCGTGAGATCGAGCGCGTGCAGGTCGGCCCTGGCCTCGATGTGGCGGCTGATCACGTTCTGGGGCGGTCCCATGATCAGCGAGCCGATGGTCATGAGGCCCATGACCACGCCCACCGCGCGCGGATCGCCGATCGACACGACGCCGACGCGCCGCCGCAGCGGATCGAACACCAGGTACAGGACGATCGCCCCCAGACCGGCGCCCAGACCGCCGATGAGCGTGCCGTAGAGCACGTCGTTGTACTTGGCGTGGGCCAGTTCGTGCGCCACGACCAGCTCCACCTCCGGCTGCGGGGCCTGGAGCAGCGTGTCGTAGACGACGATGCGGCGGGTGGCGCCGAAGCCCGACACGTACGCGTTGAGCGCCGTCGTCCTGCGTGAGGCGTCGGCGACCAGGACGTCCTCGACCGGCACGCGGTCGCGCTCGGCCATCTGGAGCAGGTTCGTCCGCAGCGGGCCCTGCGCCATCGGGGTGAAGTCGTTGAACAGCGGCTCGAACACCACCGGATACACGAACGACGCCAGCACCGCCAGCGCGAACGCGCCCACCCCCGCGGGGATCCACCACCGCCTGAACCTGCGGGCCAGTGCCACCAGGGCCAGCAGCATCACGCACAGCAGGAACGTCTCCACGCCCAGGCTCTTCAGCCGGTCGCCGGTCCAGCTCCCCCAGTCCTGGGTGGACAGGCCGTAGTCGCGCAGGATCGTCTCGAACCAGATGCCGAGCGGCCACCTGAACAGCTCCACGATCGCCGTGAGCACCACGACGCCGAGGATCGTCCGCACCCACCAGGGGCCTTTGAGCCGGCCCAGCACCTTGGCGCCGAACGGGGTGGCCACCAGGACCGCCGCGAAGATGAGCGTGAGCGCCAGCGAGAGGTAGCTCGGCAGGCTCGTGGCCGCGTCGAACGCCTGCGACCTGGCGATCTGGGCGGCGCTGAAGTCGCGCGCCGGATCGGGCGGGCCGCCGGTCAGCACGTGCCAGGGGGTGCTGAACGCGGCCACGGCCACGATCACGAGGGCGAGCAGCGCCAGCGCGATCCCGGCCTGCCGTCTCAGCGCGCCGTTCCCGGACGCCGCCACGGCCGCCTCCCCCGTCCCGCCGGCGCCGCCGGAGGCCGCCGCGTCGCCGCCGGGCTCCGGCCCCGAGCGGGACTCGCCCCACGTATGCCGCTCGCCTCCCGGGTCCGCGTCCGACCCCGAATGCGCCCCCGCTCCCGCATGTGGGTCCGCGTCTGAGTGCGGACCCGCTCCTGAAGATGCGTCCGCGCCTGAGTGCGCGTCGCCGTCGGAGTGTGCGGCGCTCACCCCTACGGCGGCCATCTCTCCGTCCGGCACGTCGCGTTCGCGCGTCCCGGCCGCGGGCGTCTCCGCCTCTCGTGCGCCCGTCACCGGCGTCGCCGCTTCCGGCCCACCGGCGTCGTGCGGCGCGTCTTCCTCGTCTCGCCGTTCGCTCATCTGCCTCCCCTTCACACGAGCTGATCCCGCACGTACTCGCGCCACCGCGCCGTCAGCGTGGCGACGGAGAGGCCCAGTGAGGCGAGCGCCCGATCGACGCCCGCCCGCTGGGCCGCACGGTAGAGCCTCACCAGGGTCCCCTCACCGAACCGGTCAGCGAGGAAGCGACACGCCAGCCAAGCCTCCTGGTACGCACGCGCGAGCCGGACCGGGTCGGACCCGTCCGCCGCGAAAGCCGCAGGTCCGGGCAAAGCGCTCGGCAGGCGCCCGGCCCGCGCCTCGACCGCCAGTTCGGCCGCCGCCGTGGCGACGGGCAACCCGGCGTCGCGATAAGCCACGTAGTCCGCGAACCCCTCGTAGAGCCAGACCGGCAGACCCTCGGTCCCGGCCACGACGTGGGTCAGCTCGTGGGTCAGGACGACGTCCTTGCCGGTGGGGTTGAGGGTGGCGAAGAGTTCGGGGACGACGATCACGCGCCCGCGGTCGGCCACGGCGGCCAGGCCGTCGAGCCGGTCCACTCCGGCCAGCGCGGCGGCCTCGCGGGCGGACTCCGGCACTACGACGAGCGGTCGTACCCGCCCGCCCAGGACGGCGGAGACGCGGAGCCCGGCCGTGTCCGCCCTGCGGGCCAGATCGGCGAGCCCGGCCGAGTCGTGCCCAGCGGGCTCGTGCCCGGCGGGCTTGTGCAGGGCCACGACGGAGTGCCTGCCCCGGCTGACGACCGTGCGGCCGGGCCACAGATCGCGTATCTCCGGGGGCAGGACGGGGAGATCGGGGAGCGGCGCCGCGCCCGGGACCAGGAGCAGGAGGACGGCCACCACGGCTCGTCGGCTCACCTGCTCGGACACGGGGCCGATCGTAGCCGCCCGGCACTCGTGCCCGCGCTTGCGCGGATCCACGGCCACCGCTTGGCAGCCGCTGCGTGCGCCTGGGCGGATTCGCGACTGCCGCTTGGCAGCCGCCCGCCGCACCCGCGTGCTGCTTGGGCGGACTCGCGGCCGCCGCTTGGCAGCCGCCGCACCCGCGTGCCGCTTGGGCGGATTCGCGGCCGCCCGCGGGGACAGGCGAGAGCCCCGCCCGGATCGGGGGGAATCCGGGCGGGGCTTCTTCACATGCCGGGACGGACCGCGCCGACGAAAGACGACTTACGCCATCCGTCCAGCTTGTCGATGCGTACCCGTTCACCTGTCCGTGGTGAATGGATCATCTTGCCCTTGCCGACGTACATGCCCACGTGGCCGAGCCCGCTGAAGAACAGCAGGTCACCTGGCTTGAGGTTGCGCCAGGAGATCTTGTTCCTGATGCGGGCGAACTGGCTGCTCGCCACGCGCGGGAGCTTGACACCGGCCTTCTTCCAGGCGAACAGGACGAGGCCGGAGCAGTCAAACGAACCAGGCCCTGTGCCCCCGTACCGATACGGGTCACCGATCTGGTCCTTGGCCGCGGCGACGGCCTTGCGGGCCTTCGCCTGCTGCCGGGCGACCTTGGCGGCCCGTTGCCGGGCAGCCGTGGCCGTCTTCGAGGCGCCGGCGGTGGTCGCCGCCGGCGCCGCCGTTCCGGCCGAGTCGCTCGTCGTCGTCGCCTGAGCCGTGGGGGCATGGAGGACCAGACCTCCGGCCGTCACGGTCATCGTGAGTGCCACGCCGCTCAGGGCGAAGCGGGACAGGCGGGGGTTCTGCAGGGAGCTAGACAGGATTTCTCCTCGCGTCTTCCACGAACGCCTACCGGGTTAGCTGACGGATTCGGGCCTGGAAGTAGCCCTACGGCGCGATTCGCGCGCCGACTCACCCCTGATCCCTCGGGAAGAACGGGATCGCTGGGTCCCCGGCTCCGTGCCTCATGACTGCACGGATTCGGCAGGTCGCCGCCCGATGAGGGTGCTGCTCCTCGGGGATATCGGGGGCGACCGGCGGATCTTTGTCTGTCTCACATCGGGAGGAACCGATGCCGGTTCGCGGGGGACATGGCTTGTGCACCGCGACGACGCCAGAAGCTACGCCGAAGGTTCAAGGATCGGCAAAGCGCACGCCGGGCTGTAAAGATCAGACAGAGGGGGATGTCAGAGCTGAAACCCCTGCTGGGACCCCAGGCTTTGTTACCGGAATGTGACCCTGCTCACACTTGGGCGCGTCCAAGATTGTCAGGTCCCAAACATCCCTTTCGTCACATCCGTCACACCGACTCCGGTTCCGCGAGCACCCGCGAACGGTTCACCCATGGGGCCACCATCGCGATACATGTCGCGAAATATCGCCACAACCTACGATCCATAGCCATATTCGAAAGGCCGGGCCACAGCCCCATTCTGTCCAGTTGATCAACATAGCTACTATGATCCATAGTAATGAGAACGCTGTCGGCTCATGGTCGGTGACCGCAGACCGAGCGGGAAACCGGAAATCAGCGCCGCACGATCAAGCGCCGTACGGTCAGGGCTGTGCGATCAGGGTTGCGCCCGGGTCAGGGGCGGATGGCGCCGACCAGGTTGCGGCCGTACGCGGAAAGCTTGACGACCTTGACGACGTCGCCCGTCTGCGGCGCATGGACGATGTCCCCGTTGCCGGCGTAGATGCTGACGTGCCCCAGCCCCTCGCTGAAGATGAGATCCCCTGGCTGCAGGTCGTCGAGGTCCACCTTGCGGTTCGCCCCCCACGCCCACTGCTGCCACGTCGTACGCGGCAACGTCACGCCTGCCGCCGCCCAGGACGCCTGCGTCAGCCCGGAGCAGTCGTACCCCCTGGGCCCTGTGCCGCCGTAGATGTACGGCTTGCCCACCTGCGCGTACGCGAACCGCAGCACCGCGGCCCCGTTCCCCGAGGCGGGCCCCGTGTACTTGATGCCGACGCTGTCCGGGTTGCCGGGGTTGTACGCCCCCAGCTTCTTCAGCAGCTTCTTCTGCTGGGTGATCAGCTTCTGCACCTCGGAGCGTTCCTTCTGGACCGAGTCCCGCTCCTTGTCGGCGTCCTTCAGTGCCGCCTCGGCCTTGTCCCGCTCGCCCTTGAGCCCGCGGTTCTCCCGGTCGAACACGGCCAGCTTCTGGGCCCGTTCCTGCGCGAGCTGCCCGGCCACCGCCAGCCCCGCCAGCGTCCCCGCGGGGTTTTCCGAGCCGACGATGCCGGGCCAGGAGGTGACGTCCTCGCCGAGCTGGTAGCTGTCGACGGCCATGCCGACCACCTGCGCACGCAGGTCCTCGACGGTCGCCAGCTTGCGCTTGTAGCCGTCGTTCAGCTTGGTGTAGGTGGTCTTGGCCTTCTTGTAGCGCTCGTTCGCGGTGTTGTACCGGTCGACGACCTTGTCGGCCTGGTCGTTGAGCTTGTCGAGCTTGGCCTTGGCCTGGGCGAGCGTGGGCTCGGGATCAGCGACGGCCGCTCCGAGAGGGGTCAGCACCAGTCCGAACGCGAGACCCGCGGCCACCGGTACCCCGCCAAACCTCACAGTGTCGCCTCCCAGGGATTCCACCTGGGGCGAAATAGTACAGAAGCGACGAGTGAGGTATCGCCCAAACCCGGCAATTCATAACTTATGCGCGGCTCAGCCGACGCAGCAGCAAGCCAGACGGAACGGGTCTGGCACCCATCCGCCTGACCGACTCGGCCACCTCCCGGTCGGACGACACCACGGCGATGGCCCGGCCTGGCGGCTCGGCGCGTACGAGCTGGCGGATGACGTCGTCGGCGATCTCCCCCGGCGCGCTGAACAGCACCCGCACCCCGCGCGGCGCCACCACCTGCACGGGGGCGTTCAGCTCTGCGCCGTCGAACACCACGGTCACCTCGACCCGGGTCTGCGCCACCAGCCCGCCGAGCGCGTTCATGAGCCGGGTGCGCTGGTCGGCGAGGGTGAGCGTGCCGTAGCCGGTCTTGGTGACGTTGTAACCGTCTATGATCAGATGCACCTGCGGCAGCGCGAGGAGCTGGTCGAGGAGCTGGGGGTCGTCGTCGGCCAGGGCCCGCGCGGGCACCCCGCGCACGCCGGGGCGCTCGCCGGTGACCGCCGCGACCGAGTCGGCGGGCCGGCTGATCGTGGTGGGCAGGGCCAGCTCGCGGCGCAGCCCGGCCGAGGCGTCCTGCAGCGCGTCGAGCAGCACGCGGATGCGCGCGTCCTCGATGCTCCGGCCCTCGCGGGCGGCCCGGCGCGAGGCTTCGAGCTGCTTCTCCACGTCGGCCAGCCGCTCGCGCAACCGCCGCAGCTCGGACTCCGCGCCGCTGCCCGCGGCGGTGGCGGCCGACCTGGCCTCCTCCGCCGCGTGCTCCATCTCCTCGGCCCGCCGCACCGCCGACTTGGCCCGCTCGCGGGCGTCGTGCAACTTGCGGCGCAGATCGGAGTTTTCCGCGCGGGCCGCCCTGATCTGCTCGCGCAGCCGGTCGGTCTCCTCCTTGGCCGCGCTCTTCTGCGCGGTGAGCTGCTCGCGCAGCCGCGCCACGGCCTCCTCGCGCTCGGAGCTCTCGGCCGCCACGGCCGTCTGCTCCAGATCGGTACGGGCCGCCTCGATCATCTCCGCCCAGCCCGGCGGCCTGGTGAGGTAGGCCGCCGCGGCCACGAGCACCGGGTCGGCGGCCGGAGGGACGTTGCCCTCGGCCAGCGAGGCGACCAGCTCGGGCCAGCCGGCCGCCACGGACTCGGCGACCAGCTCGCGGAACTTCTTGTCGTTCTCCAGTTGCGCCGCGATGGGGGCCCCGCCCAGTTTGGCCCGTTTGCGGGGGTCGAACTTGGCGATGCCCCGCAGCGGCGGCGGTACGGACGCAGCGGGCACCGCGCCGAGAACCTGAGACGCCAGGTCGACGACGTTGAGCCGCACCTGCTCGGGAAGCGGGCGAGCCAGGCCCTCACCCGCTGAACTCATCCCACTTGTCCCTTCGCGACATGCCCTTTCAGACAAGGGTACGGCTGTTGCGTACCTGACCGTAACGGCCACCCGTATATGGACAAGCGCTTGCTAGGCGGTATACGACTGTCAAAGGGCTCATGTCCACCCGGGAGGCCGGTCATGACCGAGCAACTGCGCACCTCCACCCGTGACCTCGCGGAACTGCGGGAACGCGCCACCGCCTGGCTACGCTCCCAGGTAGGCCCGAGCGCCGCGGTGTCGGAGATGTCCAGGCCGTCGAAGAACGGACTCTCGAGCGAGACCCTGTTCTTCACCGCCACCTGGGACGGACACGGTACGCGCTGCGTAGCCAGGCTCGCACCTGCGCCCGGGGCGGTTCCGGTCTTCCCGACGTACGACCTGGGGGCCCAGTTCGAGGTGATGCGCCTGGCCAGGGAAAAAGCTGGGATCCCAGCGCCCCGCGCCCTCTGGTACGAGCCCGACCCCGAGCCGCTCGGCACGCCGTTCCTCGTCATGGAGCGCGCCGAGGGGGACGTCCCCGCGGACGTGATGCCGTACACGTTCGGGGGCTGGCTGCACGACGCGTCCCCCGCCGACCGGCGCAGGCTGCAGGACGCGAGCGTACGGGTCCTGGCCGCGCTGCACCAGACCGCGTTCACGCCCAGGGAACTGGCCCCCTTCGGCCCCGCCGGGCTGCGCGCCCACGTCGACGCCCAGCGGGCCTACTACGAGTGGGCGCACGGCGGGCACCGCATCCCGCTGCTGGAGCGGGCGTTCGCCCGCCTGGAGGCGACCTGGCCGGACGACCCCGGCCCCGACGTGCTCACCTGGGGCGACGCCCGGATCGGCAACATGATGTTCAGGGACTTCGCCCCGGTCGCGGTGCTCGACTGGGAGATGGCCGCCGTCGGGCCGCGCGAGCTGGACCTCTCCTGGATGATCTTCCTGCACCGCTTCTTCCAGGACCTCACGAAGGACGCGGGCCTGCCCGGCCTGCCCGGTTTCATGCTCCGCGACGACGTCTGCCGCACCTATCGGGAGCTGACCGGCCACGAGCCCCGCGACCTGGACTTCTACGAGCTGTACGCCGCGCTCCGCCACGGCGTCATCATGGCCAGGGTCTGGCGGCGGCGCATCCACTTCGGCGAGCAGCCCATGCCCGACGACCCCGACGACCTGGTGCTGCACCGGGCCACCATCGAACGCCTGCTGACCGGCTACGAGCCCGCGTCGTAGACCAGCAGCGCCACCTGGACCCGGTTGTTCAGGTCGAGCTTGGTGAGGATCCGCGAGACGTGCGCCTTGACCGTGGGCACGCTCATGAACAGCTCGCGCCCGATCTCGGCGTTCGACCTGCCCTTGCCCACGGCCGTGGCCACCTCCCGCTCGCGTTCGCTGAGGCGGCCGAGCAGCTTTCTGGCTCGCTCGCCGCGCTCGTCGGCCCCGCCGTCGGACACGTGCGCGATGAGCTGCCGGGTCACCGGCGGCGACAGGATCGGCTCGCCCGAGGCCACCCTCCTGATCGCCGCCACCAGGTCGCCGGGCGCGATGTCCTTCAGCAGGAACCCGGCCGCCCCCGCCCGCAGCGCCCGCAGCACCTGCGCGTCGGCGTGGAACGTGGTCAGCACCACCACCTCGGGCGGCTCCGAGGCGCGGCGCAGCGTCTCGGTGGCGGTGAGCCCGTCGATGCCGGGCATGCGGATGTCCATCAGCACCACGTCAGGACGGTACGCGGTCACCAGGGGCGGCACCTCGGCCCCGTCGCCCGCCTCCGCGACGATCTCGATGTCGCCCGCGCCGCCGAGGATCATCGCCAGCCCGGCCCGCACCATCGCGTCGTCGTCCACGATCAGCACCCTGATCGGCCCGCCGTCCTGTGTGGTCATCCGCCCGCCTCCCACGTCGTGTCCCCCGGCCGCGCTCACGCGTCCACCTCCTGAGTCGCCTCCACCGGCCAGGGCAGCCAGGCGCTCACCACGAACTCCCCCTCCGGCGTCGCGCCGTGCTCCAGGTGGCCGCCCGCGAGCTCGGCCCGCTCGGTCAGCCCGATGAGCCCGGCCCCGGCGCCGGGGATGCGGGCGCCGGGGCGGGCCCACAACGGGTTGCGCACCTCCACCGACAGCCCCTTGCCCCGCTCGCCCTCGACGCTGACGGTAACCGGCACCCCGCCCGCGTGCTTGCGCGCGTTGGTGAGCGCCTCCTGGACGATGCGGTAGAGGTTGCGGCCCAGCCCTTCGGGCGCGTCGCCGACGGCCGGTTCGAAGCGTACGTCCATGCCCGCCTGGCGGCACTCCTCCACCAGCGCGGGCAGGTCGGCGAGCGTGGGCTGCGGCCGGTCGGGCACCACGTCGTCGCCGTCGGGGGCCGAGTGGCGCAGCACGCCGATCACCTCCCGCAGGTCCTGCAGCGCCAGGTGGGCGTTGGTCCTGATGGCCCCGGCCGCCCTGGCGATCTCTCCCGGCGGCGCGTCGGGCCGGAACTCCAGCGCGCCCGCGTGCAGGCTCAGCATCGAGATGCGATGGGCCAGCACGTCGTGCATCTCCCTGGCGATGCGCTCGCGTTCGAGCCGCTTGGCCTCCTCGGCGGCGCTGTCGGCCCGCTCCCTGAGCGACCAGACGAGCTGCCGCCTGGCCCTGATCACGATGCCCCACGCGAACACGGTCAGCACGATCGCCCCGCCGAGCGCCCCCGTCTCCATCCGGTCGAGGTCGGTCTGGGGTCGCAGCAGGATGTACGGGGCCAAGGTGAGGAGGTTGAACAGCGTGACGGGGCCGGAGATCTTGAACGGCCGGTGCACCGCCACCGTGAACAGCGCCACCACCGACGCGCCGCCCACCAACTCCAGGTAGGACGCGAGCAGCGCGGTCACGATCGCGAGCGCGACCGGCCACCTGCGCCGCGCCCACACCGCGACACAGGCCAGCGCGCCCATCACCTGCTCGATGGCGACCAGCGGCTCCGGCTGGTGCTGGCTCTCCAGCTCGGCCAGCGACAGGAACGTGAAGCCGCAGGCCACCAGGAACAGGAGTGTGTCGACGATCCAGTCGCGCGTCGAGCGCCGCACGCGCCGACCCTCACGGGGGTCGCCGAGCAGCACGGACGGCAGCGCCCACCGGTATTCGTGGGCGTGCGCGCCGTCTCCCCGCAGTTCCGTCACGTTCATCGAGGTTACGGCCTGTCGCGGGCAGATGACAGCGACCAAAGTCGGTACCGGACGAGACCGACGGACGACGCGGGAGGCCGGGCGGCCGGGCGAGGCTGTTGCCATGCAAGCGGTGTTGACGGTGTTCGGCTGGCTGTTGCTCGTCCAAGGGGTGGGCGGCCTGGTGAACGCCCTGCTGGGATGGTGGCGGTGGGCCCACGACCTGCTCGTGGTCAACCTCCTGCCGATGCTGAAGGGATATGAGGTGTTCGCGTCCATCGTGATCGGGGTGCTCGGCTTCGCGCTGCTGGCCGTGGCCGGGTCGGTACGGCGGGGGGAGGGCGGGGAATGAGCGCGACCGGGCTCCGGCCGCCCCGCAACCGGGCCGATCCGCGGGCGGTCCCGTGGTGGACGGTGCAGTGGCTGATCCTCATGGTGCCGGTGGCGGGGGCTGCCGTGGCGGCGTACTGGATGTTCACGGAACGGGCGCTCTGGCTGGGCGTCGTCGCGGGGGTGTTCGCGGCGGGGTGCCTGGTGCTGGCCGTGGTGGGGCCGCGCGCCTCGTACCGGGTGGAGCGGTGGGAGGTCACCGACCAGGCGGTCTACACCCGCAAGGGCTGGCTGACGCACACGTGGCGGGTGGCGCCGATGTCGCGGATCCAACGGGTCGACACCGCGCGGGGGCCGGTGCAGCGGCTGTTCGGACTGGCCGACGTCACGGTGACCACGGCCTCGTCGGCGGGGGCGGTCAAGATCGAGGCGCTGGATCACGAGGTGGCCGCCGAGCTGGCCGAACGCCTGACCGCGATCACCCAGGCCACGCCGGGAGACGCGACGTGAGCGCGGCAGCGCGTCCCCTCCCCGGCCCCGCGACCGGGCCAATCAGTGGGCCAATCAGTGGGCCGGTCGGTGAGCCGCCCGGCGGGCCGGACGACGGGTGGCGAGGGCTGGCCGGGCGGAGTCCGTGGGCGTCAGGGGTGAAGTCGCTGGCGATCGTGGTGGCCGCCGCGATCCCGCTGGCGCGGTTCCTGGTGGGCCGTGACTGGCCGGCGGGCGGCATCGTGGCCGCGTGCGCCGGGGCGGCGGTCTTGATCGTCGCCGTCGTCGTCGCGTACGACCTGCTCAGGCTGCGCACCACCCGCTGGCGACTGACCCACGAGCGCCTGGAGCTGCGCTCGGGCCTCACCACCCGCCAGCACCGCTCGGTCCCCCGCGACCGTGTGCGCAGCGTCGACCTCCGCGCCGACCCGGTACGCAGGGCGTTCGGCCTGAGCGTGGTCAAGGTCGGCACGGGCGAGCACGCGGCCGACGGATCCGAACTCGTCCTCGACCCGCTGAGCAGGCGCGACGCGGAGGCCCTGCGCCGCACGCTGCTGCACCAGGACGCGGCGGAAGAGCCCGCCGACGGCCCGCTGGCGGAGCTGAGCTGGTCGTGGATCCGCTACGCGCCCCTGTCGGTGTGGACGTTCACCGGCGCGGCGGTCGTGCTCGGCGCCCTGTACAAGGTGCTCGACTCGTTCGGCGCCAAGCGGCTCACCACCCGGGTGGCGACCGGCGCGTGGGAGTGGATCACGGCGCATCCGCTGGTGGCGGTCCCGCTGCTGCTCGGGGTCAACCTGGCGGTCGGGGTGCTCGGCGCGGTCCTGCTGTTCGCCGAGTCGTGGGGCCACTACCGGCTGGAGCGCGAGCCCGGCCGCCTCCGGCTGCGCCGCGGCCTGCTGACCACCCGCTCGCTGACGCTGGAGGAGCGCAGGCTGCGCGGCGTGGAGATCACCGAGCCGCTGCTGCTGCGGCTGGGCGGCGGCGCCCGGGTACGGACGATCGCCACCGGCCTGGGCAAGGCGGCCGACGACGAGACCGAGGACGCCGCCGCGCTCACCCCGCCGGTCCCCCGCGCCCTGGCCGTACGGGTGGCGGCCCGGGTCTCCGGCACCGGCCTGCCCTCGCTCGCGCCCCACCCGGCCGCCGCCCGGCGCAGGCGGGTGGTCAGGGCCCTGGTGACGACGGCCGTCATGGCGGCGGGCGCGGCGCTCGTGCCCTGGGACTGGGCGCGCGGCTGGGTGTGGCTGGTGCCCGCGGTGACGCTGGCGTACGGGATGTGGCTGGCCGTGGCGGGCGCCGCGAGCCTCGGCCACGCCCTGGGGCCGCGCCACCTGGTCGCCAGGAGGGGCGCCGTGGTGCGGCGTACGGTGGCGCTCGACCGCCGCGGCATCGCAGGCTGGACGATCACCGAGTCGCTCTTCCAGCGCCGTTCCGGCCTGCTGACCGTGTCGGCCACGACGGCGGCGGGCAGGGGGCACTACGACGTGGTGGACGTGGGCCGCGCCGACGGCCTCGACCTGGCCGCGCACGCGGTCCCCGGGCTGCTGGACCCGTTCCTGATCCGTGAAGGCGCCTCGTAGCGGAAGCCCGTCGCACAAAAGAAGTGAGCCGCGTGATCTCCTACGGTTTGCCCATGCCCCTGTACTGGACAAACGTGATCGCGCGGCTCAAGTGCTTGCAGATATAACGGTATTTGTCTCACTTGCAAGCGGGTTGCAGCCTCATTAACTGCCGCCGCGAACTCCGGGTCAGGAGGGCTCTCCGGCACGAAGGAAGAGGGGTCAGTTTCCCTCGGGACGGCCCGCGAGACCGTCCAGGTACGCCTTGGCCACGATGCGAACGCCCTCCATGGCCTCCTTCTCCGACATGAACTCGACCTTGGGCGAGTTGGTGGCCGCGCCCTCCGGGCGCTGGTGGCCGGAGAAGTCGACCTCGATCACGCTGGCGCCCTCGCGGACGACCATCGACCCGCTGGAGGCGGAGACCTCGCCGCTGCGGCTCTGCACGTACTGCCGGTGCGCCTGGTCGCCCAGGTCCTCGACCTCGGTCAGCTTGCCCCAGGTGATCGGCCCGATGGCGGATCCGGCGGTGCCCTTCGCGCGCCCGTACTCGCTCGCGTAGAACGACTTGGCCGCGGGTTCGTCCACCGCGCCCGCCCGGTTGGTGAACCGGTGCACGGTGATCAGCACGCTGCGGATCTTCTTGACGCCCTCGCCCCCGGACAGGTCGAGGTTGAGCCAGCGGCACTCGGTCTGGCTGTCGGCGCCGACCACGGTGCCGCGCGCCCGGGTGGTCGGCTCGGGCACGAGGCGGGTGGCGGCCGGAGTCACCGCGCCGCACTCGGCCGGGAAGTCGGCCAGCACGGTGGGCGAGGGCGTGGGGCGGACGCTCGGCGACCGGGTCGCCCCGGCCGACGGCTCCGGCTTGGCCAGCACGCCGGGGTGCTGCGCCTGCCAGGCGGCCGCGCCCTTGACGAAGTGGGCGATCAGGCCGCTCACCTCGCGGATGGCGTTCTCCTCCGTGACGGCCTGCGTACCCTCGTTGGTCAGGATCTGGGCGTCCTTGCGCTGCTGGCTGGCCTGGTACTCGACCTCGATCGTCATGTCGCCGACGCGGGCGTGGGCGGTGCCGAAGGCGTACCAGAGGTGGGTGCCGTCGCGTCGCCAGGTGTACTGCGCGAACGCGCCGTCGCCGACGCCCTGGATCTCCTTGATCGGGGAGATGTACTCCTTCTCTTCGGGGTCGAGCGACGGCTTGGCGGTCTCGCTGAACTTGCCGCTCCGGTAGTCCATCTCGTAGGAGTTCTGGGCCATGGACCGGCCGGTCTTGGCCCCCTCGCCCTTGTGCTGGTCGATCTTGACGTCGATCTCGCGGCTGCGCCAGAACTCCCCGAACGAGATGCGCTGGTTCACCCAGTCGCAGGAGAACGTGACCGTGTAGTCGCCGTCTCTGGAGGACTTGCCCACGGTGGCGTCGGGCACCAGCCGGTCGGCCTCGTCCGCCGGCAGCATGGCGCACACGTCCACGCCGGTCGCGGCAGCGGCGGGCTTGTCCGCGGACCGGCCGGCGGGCGATGACTCCGTGGACGCGGGGGGCAGGGCGATGCCGGAGACCTTGCCGTACAGGAGGAAGGCGCCGACCCCGGCCGCGGCCACCAGGACGACGAGCGCGGCCGCCAGCGTGGGCACCAACCAGGCGGGCCGTCCCTGCCGGGGCGGGCGGGGCATGGGGGGCATCGTCTCGGGCATCCCCGACGACGCCACGGGAGGCCACCCTTGAGGCTGGCCGGGCGGGTGCCCCTGTGACTGACCGTGCGGCTGTCCCTGAGGCTGACCATGCGACGGCCCCTGTGGCTGACCGTACGGCTGACCGTGCGACGGCCCATGAGGCTGACCGTACGGCTGACCGTGCGACGGCCCATGAGGCTGACCGTGTGGCTGACCCTGTGGCTGGCCGGGTGGCCCGGCGGGCCACTGGCCCGGCGGCCCGGCGGGCGGATGGGCGAACGGCCCGGCGGGCGGTTGCGTGGGCGGCCTGCCCGGTGGCTCGGACTGCCCGCCCGGCACCTGGTAAGGGGTGGGGGGCGGGTCGTACTCGCTACCGGGATTCACGCAGACTCCTGGGGTTGCCCTGACTTGCGAGGTGACCTGCCGGCCAGGCGCCTCGCGAGGTGGTCGCAGCGCTGTCGGCCCTCATGTCGTTCGCGCCTCATTCCGCCTTCGCCAGCGCCGCGGCGACCAGGCGGGCGGCGGCGACCGCTGTGTCCTCGTCGGCCACGTCGGCGTCGGCCTTCACGTCCTCGCGTCGCCATATCACCTCGCCCAGCAGATTACTGGTCCGGAACAGCAGTGTGCTGTCGGATGTGCCGCTTTCCGTGCTGTTCATGGCGAAACGGAAGCGGTTCTGGACGATCGCCGTCTCCCCCAATCCGGCGACGTCCCTGACTCCGCCGGCGTTGTCGGACCCCGAGGCGCCCTCGGCCGCGGCGCGGGTGCTCCTCTCGCTGCCGAAGCGGCGCTCGGCCACCTGGGGCCCGCCGAGGTCGGCGGTGGGAAGCTCGGCCCAGGCGCGTACGACGAGGCGGTGGGCCGCCCCCGTCTCGCGGCGGACGAGCCACTGGCACTCGCCCGGCCTGGTGAGGGTGCGCTCGGGGGTGCCCTTCGTGAGCTGCGCGGCCT
Organism: Nonomuraea antimicrobica; assembly: GCF_039536965.1. Lineage (NCBI taxonomy): Bacteria > Bacillati > Actinomycetota > Actinomycetes > Streptosporangiales > Streptosporangiaceae > Nonomuraea > Nonomuraea antimicrobica. The sequence goes on from NZ_BAAAZP010000051.1 coordinate 46,202, forward strand.
GGGCGGAGGTGAGGAGCGCGCACGGGTCGGGCGCCTTGGCGAACCTGCCCGTCTCCTGGCCAAGCCCGCCGAGCGCGGTGGCCGCGTACCAGCCGCCACCGCCCAGCGCCGCCACGGCGGCGAGCACGAGCGGCAGCATCCACCTGCGGGGACGGGCGGCGCGCCGGTCGCCGTGGGAGGCCGCGGCACCGCGGCTCAGCCCGCTCAGCGCCTGTCGCACCTGCGCCGCCGAGGGCCGGACCGCGGGATCCTTGGCCAGCATGGCCATGAGCAGGCGGCCCAGGTCGCGCCCGGCCCTGGCGGGGAACGGCGGCTCGTGCAGCAGGACCGCCGCGGCCACCGCGGCGGGCAGCTCGCGCTCGAACGGCCCGCGGCCCTCGACGGCGGTGTAGAGGCTGGCCCCCAGCGACCACAGGTCGGAGGCGGGGCCCGAGGGCTCCTCGTTGAGGCGTTCCGGGGCCATGTAACCTGGCGAGCCCGCGCCGCCGAACCTGCTGCCCTGCCCGCTCATCGGCGCGGCGATGCCGAAGTCGGTGAGCATGGCGGAGCCGTCGGCGTCGAGCAGGATGTTTGCCGGTTTGACGTCCTGGTGCAGGATGCCGTGGGCGTGGGCGACCTCCAGCGCCGACAGCACGCGCAGCCCGACCGCGGCCACGAACCCCGGGGGCAGCGGCCCCTGCGCCTTGATCACCTTGTCGAGCGAGCGGCCGGTGACGAGGTCCATGATGATCCATGGCTGGCCGCCCTCCAGGACGACGTCGTGCACGAGCACGATGGCCGGATCGCGCAGCCGTCCGGCGGACCTGGCCTCGTGGATGGCCTGGTCGGCGAACTCGGCGTGCTCGCGCGAGGTCAGCCCCTCGGGCACGCGTACCTGCTTGACGGCGACCTGCCGGTCGAGCGTCTCGTCGATGGCCCGCCACACCGTGCCGGCGCCGCCCTGCCCGAGCCGCTCGATCAGCCGGTAACGGCCCGCCAGTAAGTAGAGGTCACCCGGCATCGCGCAACGTCCGCTCGCTCGCCTGCGCGGCTCTCAGCGCCGACTGCTTGATGTCGTCGTCGGTCGGCCGGTCGCCCAGCGCCGAGTATTGGACGCTCACCACCAGATTGGCCAGCCGGTAGTGGATCACGGACGAGTGGACCCGGCCGGTGGGGCCCTTCAGCTCGAAGCCGAACGCCTCCTGCCCCAGCCCGGCGATCTGGCGCACCGGGGTGCGGGCGGTCCGCTGAGCGTTCTTCACCCCGATCTCGGGCCAGCTCCAGTCGATGGAGTCGTATTTGGACCAGAAGCGCTGCTGGTTCTGGAACAGCCTGCGGGCCGACGGCTCGGTCATCGTCCAGGGGTCGACGGTGTCGGAGTCTTTCTGCACCTGGAGGCTCACGCCGGTGCCGGTCATCGACCAGCCGCACTCGGGGCCCTCCTCGTCGGAGCCCGGCTGGGCCTCTGGCGGGCTCTGCGTACGCAACAGCGCGCCCACCTCCTGTGGCCCGATCAGCGTGCACACGTCCATCGGCACGGTGAACGCCGTGGGCGTGCCGCCCCCGTCGCCGTCGAGCAGGACGAACCCGGCCGCGCCCGCCCCGGCCACCACCACCGCCGCGGCGACGGCCCAGAGCACGGTACGCCCGCGCCGCCCGATCCTGGCCGGAGCGGTCACGTCGGCGTTGACCGGCAGGCGCGGGACCGGGCCGCCCGCGGCGACCTGCCCGAGCGCCTGCGCGACCACGCGCGGGTCGGGCCGGGCCGCGGGCTG